>CAXTCH010000040.1:0-13778 GCA_964241945.1 uncultured Mucilaginibacter sp. | reverse complement strand
GAATGAACCCATCTCATAGCTATGCATATCCGCTATGCTTACAACGAGATGGGTTCGTTCCTCGCAATAACATGGTAGAGTCCATCAACCAACGTTATTCAGTCACCGCGGCCGCATCTTCTTTTGAAAAGTAGTCCAGTACTGCTTTAGCTTGTTTCAGGTTAACTACTTCCAACAGTTCCTCTTCTGTGGCTTCCCGTATCTTTTTAACCGATTTAAAATATTTGAGCATCTTCTCGGCAGTGAGCTTACCGATACCCGGAATCAGTTCCAGTTCAGTAGCCAGGGTACCTTTATCACGCTTTTTGCGGTGGGCGGTAATGCCAAAGCGGTGCGCCTCATCACGCAGTTGCTGGATGATTTTTAAAGTCTCCGATTTCTTGTCCAGGTACAAGGGGTACTGGTCGCCGGGATAATACAGCTCTTCCAGCCGCTTGGCAATACCGATAACCGTCAGCTGCTTATCAATGCCCAATAGTTTCAAGCTTTTTAAGGCGGAGGATAGTTGGCCCTTGCCACCGTCAATAATAACTAACTGCGGCAGTTCTTGCCCTTCATCCAGCAGGCGGCGGTAGCGGCGGTGCACCGCTTCCTCCATGGTGGCAAAGTCATTGGGCCCCTCTACCGTTTTTACATTGAAAAAGCGGTAATCCTTTTTGGATGGCCGTGCATCCTTAAACACCACAATAGCCGATACCGGGTACTTACCCTGAAAGTTGGAGTTATCAAAGCATTCAATATGCCGGGGCAGCGTGTTCATGCGCAAATCTTTCATCATCTGCGTCAGCAGGCGTTCGGTCTTTACTTCGGGGTTCAGCTTTTCGTACTGGTCAATCTTCTCACGCTTAAAAAACTGCACATTTTTTTGTGACAAGTCCAGCAGCTTTTTCTTTTCGCCCAGCTTGGGTACGGTAAACTTAATATTGGGGTCATCCAGCTCCAGGTTGAAAGGCACAATAATTTCCCTGGACTCACTACTATAGCGTGTCCTGAATTCGGTGATCGCCAGCGACAATAGTTCTTCGTCGCTTTCATCCAATCGTTTTTTTAACTCGAGCGTTTGCGTTTGAATAACGGTGCCGTTCATCACCTTTAAAAAGTTTACGAAGGCATATTTTTCTTCGGAAGCGATGCTGAATACATCTACATCGGTAATGGAGGAGTTCACAATGGTAGATTTACTCTGGTAGTTTTCCAGTAAATCCAGCTTCCGCTTTAAGCGGTGCGCACTTTCAAAATCCAGGTTACCGATAGCTGTCTCCATTTCCGTTTTTAAATCGCGGATTACACCACTGATTTTGCCGTTCAGGATGTCTTTAATTTCGTCGATGCACCGGTCATAATCATCCTGCGACTGGTAGTTCTGGCAAGGGCCTTTACAATTACCCAACTGGTACTCCAGGCAAACCTTAAACTTGCCCGCCGCAATGTTTTGAGGCGTAAGCGCCAGGTTACAGGTACGCAAGGGGTAAGTTTCGCGTATCAGGCCCAAAATGGTGTGCATCATGCTGATGGAAGCATAAGGCCCCAGGTATTTGGAACCATCGCGTATAATGCGCCTTGTCCAGAAAATGCGGGGAAAATGTTCGTTCTTGATGATAATCCAGGGATACGTTTTATCATCCTTCAGCAATACATTGTAGCGCGGCTGATGCTTTTTTATCAAACTGTTCTCCAGCAGCCAGGCGTCTACCTCACTATCTACAATGGTAAAAGTGATGTTGCGTATTTTTGATACCAGCACCCTGGTTTTTGAATTTACATGGTGGTCTTTTACAAAGTACGAGGACACGCGGTTGCGGAGGTCTTTGGCTTTGCCAATGTAAATCAGTTCGTTATGCTCGTCCCAGTATTGGTACACACCGGGTTTGTGAGGTATTTTCTTTAGTGCTTCCTTGTAATCAAACCGCTCCATATATAGCTAAGTAACAGCAGCGCAGCAAATTAAGTTTGGCCCCCTAATCCCCTAAAGGGGTAATAGAAGTTTTAGAAAACAAAATAGCCAATACTGAAAGGACAAATTGCTTTTTACTTCGCTATAAACCTAACTTCTATTCCCCCTTTAGAGGGTTAGAGGACTGCCTCTAAAAACTTAATTTATCGTCTACTTCATTGGTGCCCTGCTGCTGCTGATTGTAAGCGCCGCAGTCGAGGGTTACATTTACGCCGTTTTTGGGCGGGGCAAAGTCAATGTTTTGCTTAATGCCCAGCGTCCGGTTGGCGTACACCTTTTTCATGTAAAACGCAAAAATAGGCAGTGCAGTATTTGCGCCCTCCCCCAGGCTGGTAGAGCGAAAATGAATATCGCGATCTTCGCAGCCGGTCCACACACCGGTTACCAGTTGCGGCGTAACACCAATAAACCAGCCGTCGGAGTTATTTTGTGTAGTGCCTGTTTTACCGCCGATGGGGTTACGTAACCCATATTTGCTGCGTAAGCGCCAGCCGGTACCTTCATCAACCACACCCTTCAGCATATAGTTCATTACATAAGCGGTCTCTTCATCCATGGCCTGTACCACTCTCGGGTGATTGGTATACAATACGTTGCCGTTTTTATCTTCAATGCGCAGCAGGTAAGTAGGCTGTGTCCAGGTGCCCTGGTTGGCAAATACGCTGTAAGCGCCGGTCATGTCATACACCGAGGCATCGAATACGCCCAGGCAGATGGAGGGGTAGGCCGGTACATCGCTGGTGATACCCATTTTTTTGATGAGGTCGCGTACCGGCTCGGGTTTTACCTCGTTCATGATATAAGCCGTTACCCAGTTTTGCGAGCGGGCCAGCGCCGTCCGCAGGGTAATTACGCCGGGCACGGTTTCTGAAGCGGCCGAAGCCGGTGTCCAGGGCGTACCATAGCCGGTAATGGTGACCGGTACGTTGTTCACTTGCTGGCAGGGCGAATACCCGTTGGCAATGGCTACAGCGTAGGTAAAGGTTTTCGCCGTAGAGCCCACCTGCCGGGTGCCGGTTTTTACTTGGTCGTATTTAAAGTGCGCAAAGTCAATACCGCCCACCCAAGCTTTTACGTAGCCGGTGCTTGGGTCCATGCTCATCAGCGCGTTGCGCAGCATCATTTTGCAATAGCGGATGGAGTCAACTGGTTTCATTACCGTATCAATGTTACCATGCCAAGTAAACAGGTTCAGGGTATCGCGGGTATTAAAGTTCTCTTTAATTTCCTCGTCCGATTTGCCTTGCAGCTTGAGGTACTTATACCGGTCAGACCGCTTCATGCCCTGGTCCATCAGCAAGGCAAAGTTGTTAATTTCCTTCCATAAGCTATGCCCGTGCCAGTGCTGGTTAAACTGGGCCTGCAGTTGTTTCATATACTCACGCTGTGCCTCTTCGGCATATTGCTGCATGGTATAATCAATGGTGGTATAAATTTTTAACCCGTCGCGGTCCAAATCATACGGCGTTCCGTCAGATTTATTGATGGACTGATCATCCAAAATCTTCTGCACATCCTTTTTCAAAGCCGAGCGGAAATAAGTAGCTAACCCATCATTATGATCAATGGGATGAAAGTTTAACCCTAATGATTTCTGCTTAAACTCATCTGCCTGGCCTTCGGTCAAAAAGTTTTCTTCGGCCATACGGCGCAACACCAGGTTACGGCGGTTAATGGCATTTTGCGGGTGGCGCACCGGGTTAAAAATAGTTGGCCCGTTAATCATCCCTACCAGCAAAGCGGCCTGGTCGGGTGTTAATTTATCGGGAGTAACGCCAAAATACGTGCGGGCGGCTGATTTGATGCCAAAGGTGTTGTAGGCGCCAAAATCCACCGTATTGAGGTACATGGTTAAAATTTCCTCTTTGGTGTAGTTACGCTCCAAACGTACAGCAATAATCAGCTCCTGTAATTTTTCTTCGATACGCTTGATGGGGTTGTGGCTGCGGTCGCCGGTAAACAGGTTGTTGGCCAACTGCTGAGTAATGGTACTGCCGCCCTGTTTCTTCCCCATCAGGTTGTAAAAAATTATACTGAAGGTACGGCCAAAATCAATGCCCGAGTGCTCGTAAAAGCGGCTGTCTTCGGTAGCCACCAGCGCATTAATCACATTTGGCGAAAGCTCTTTATAAGTAACGTTCGACCGGTTTTCGACATAGTAAGTTCCCAATACCTGATTATCAGCCGAAAAAACCTGCGAAGCTAAGTTGCTCTTCGGATTTTCCAAGTCGCGGAAAGAAGGCAGCCGGCCAAATACGCCAAACGCAGTAAGGGTAATCAGTATGATGATAAAGGCAAGAAAACCGATCACTACTTTCCATATCATCCAGTTGTAGCGGCTGGTATCTTGCTTTGATAGTTTAATAATCATGGCTAAAAGTTTTTCTGGTAGTAGTTAATATAACTGTCCAGCATTTTTTGGTCGGCTAATTTATCCAGATTTTCTTGAGTGATGATAAAAAAGCTGTATTTATCGGCCGGCACTTTCATAATCTCCGGCATCAGCGGTATAATATGGCGTGCATACTCTTTAGCATCCTCCAGGCGGAAGAACCGGCCTACATAAATCAGCTGGTTTTCATCGCCCACCGGCTTTAGCTGATGTTTAACGTTGATGCCCTGGTAATTAGTACGGTTAAACTGCCCGATACCGAAACGGGATGACGATACATTGGCGCTGCCGCTGGCGATGTTCACCACAAAATAATAATTAGTGCTGTCGTGCTCATTAAAAACGGATGGCGCTGCCTTGCTGATAACCGGCGGATTGGCCAGCTGTATATTCGCCGGCGCTTTGGCCTGCACTTGTGCCGGTTGCTGTGCTGCTAAGCCGGCCGATGGCTTTTGCTGTTGTATAGCGGGGGCCGGCACCACCGCAGCAGGCAGCGGTTTATCAGCCGCTTGTTTCGGAGCGGCCTGCACTACCGGCGCCGGGATAAACGGCGCTTCGTTCGGGTCGCTGTCCAGCAAAGCAAACCGGCGGGCACTCATTTCGGTGGTATGGGCATCCACATAGGCGATATGCTGTGTTACCAGCGGGCCAATCAGTTTATCTGTCGGATATTGCGTGGCAATTTGCTGTAAATCGTTACGGAAGGGCAGCAGTTTCTCTTGGTGACCGGCGGCAATGGCGCGCAGGTAAGCCATTTGAGCAGCCAGTTTATTACCGGGATACTGCTTCAATAAATCGTTGGCGCGTTTAATCACCTCGGTATAATTGCGCCGACTGTATACCTCATACAACTGATTGTATAAGGCGTTCAGCTCTGCATCGCGGTCGCCTACATGCTGGGCATAATCCGGGTCTGAAATTACTTTGGCAAAAGGCGTTTCCGGGTAATCTTTCAGCAACCGGTTTTTGTAGTCTTCTGATTTGGCCGGGTTGCCCATGGTATACAGCCGGTACAAGTTATAATAAATAGCGGCCTTGTTCTGGTCATCCGGAAAACGGCGTAGCAGCAATTCATAGGTAGCAATAGCTTCCGGCTCGTCCTTTAATACATCACGATAGAAGTTGGCAATGTCCAGATAGGCATTATAAATGCGGATGTTGGACTGTACCAACTGCGACTGCGTAAACGGAATGCTTTGCTGTAATTCCTGCCGGTAACTGGCTGCAGCTACGTCATCTTCGCTTTTTTCCAGTTGGCGTGGTACGGCCGACGGGTCTACCTCTTTGGTAGTATTTTGGGTGTTGTTGGTAATATCACCATTCGAGCGGCTGCTGCGCCGCCAGTTGTCTTCCAGTTTACGGTTGCCCCACTGGCGCTTAAATGAGGTATAACCCTGGCTTACCGCGCTGGCATTGTAAAAGTAAAAATTGCTGTTACCGCCATTGCTGGCCGTGCTGATATTGGTTGACGGCGCTGATGCGCTGCTGAACGGGTCATTTGGGTCGGGGGCGGCTGCAGCGGCGGGCTGCGTCAGCTTAAATTTGTTAACCAGTACACTGATGCGGGCCTGACGGGTTTTGTCATCCAGTTTAGCCAGCATTTGCAGGGTGTCCTCGCGGGAGATGGTCTGCAGGCGGTCGGCCAGCAGTTGCAGGTTGTCGGCCTTGATTTGTATGCTGCGGTAACCTTTGTAGTTGGTGGAAAGGTTGATGAGCGTACTATCATAATGATTTTTGGCGCTTACGTAATCGCCCTCATTTTTAAAATAAATGTCGGCCAGGCGCAAATAGGAGAGGCCCTTTTGGTTCTGGTTGCGGGTGCTGAATTTTACCGACAGCTTATAATTTTTAATAGCGTCCGCTACCTTGTTATCTGCCAGGTACAGTTCGCCCAGCTGATAATAAATCTGGTCGGCAAATTCCTGATCGTTTTCGTTCTTCAGCAAACTGCGTAAGCGGTCGGCACGGCTTATGTGGCGGCCATTCTGGGCATCTTCCATCCGTATACGGTTCAGTTCAGCGTTAAAGCCCATTACAAAGGGTACATTGCTGCTGGCAATGCGGTTGTAGTTGGCATAGGCATCAGCCGGCTCATGATTAAGCTCCTGTAACTGGGCCAGAATAAAGGTAACTCGCTGGCGCTGTGTTTTATTGCCGCTTAAAGCCAACGCCTGTTTGGCCATCTTTTCGGCTTCGGGATAAGTGCCGGCCTTAATTTCATATTCCAGCCGGGTAGCATATACATCAGCCGAAATACTTTTTTTCGGGTTGATGTTAAGCAGTGCGGTATCCAGCACCGGTTTGGCCTGTTCAAACTGGTTGAGGTAAATGAGTGAGCGGGCCTGCCATACCCGCGCCTGCTGCACCAAATCAGCCTGTGGTTTAAACGAGCGGGTAACGTAACCGAAGTATTCAGTAGCATTAAAGTAATCGCCGTTTAAAAAACTGGCTTTGCCCAGCAGCATATAGGCATCGCCAATATAACGGCTTTGCTCTTTAACGGTAATAATGGTGTTGGCGCGGGCCGTTACCGAGGCCAGGTCTTTGTCAGCAGTGGAACCCACATGAGCAATAGTGTCTTGGTAAACGCTTAAAATGTCATTATAGGAATCGATATAAGAGGCAGCATAACTTTCCTGCTTTTGCCGGAGTATTTCGTTGGCATTAAACAGGATATTGTAATGAGCCGTTAAATTTTGGAGGTTGCGGTTAACCGCATTTTTTTTTTCGAGAGAACATGCGGTTAACAGTACCGCCATCACCACCCATACAAAAGAAGTTTTTCTCAAAGCCTAACAGGGAATTTTATTATAGCAAACGCTAAAATACTAAATTGTATGCAGCGATATTAATAAATTTGCACATGCCAACAAACGAACCTGAAAAACCAAGGCAAGTCAGTAACGCTATGAAGTTTACCGGCATCGCCTTTCAGATGATTGCCGTTATCGGGATGCTCACCTTTATCGGGTATGAGATTGACCAGCATTATCACCACAAAACCGCCTGGGCCACCGCCCTATGTTCACTGCTGGGCGTAGGCGCTGCACTTTACCTGGTATTTAATTCACTTAAGGATTGATACGTATTTTTTTCTTATATGTTATTTTTACGGTAATAATTGCATTGCCGCCGGCATTGGTGCAGCACTATTATGCTCCCTTTGCATTGGTACCGCATTTCTGGCTCATGTTCGCTTTTTTTGCCGTGTTAACCCTGATGCTGGTTACGGCGGTAGTCGTCGGGCAAAACCGGAAAGGGGCCATGGGAGCCCAGGTTTTTTTAATTTTTACTACCCTGAAATTGTTGGTTTGCATGGGTTTTGCGTTGTATTTTATCACCTCCTTTCGTGTAAAATCTACACCTTTTTTAACCGGGTTCTTTTACATTTATTTATTTTATACGGTATTTGAAGTTTACATCTTAATAAGTAACTTGCGGCTCCAAAATAAAAAGTAAAAAGCTCTGTTTTAATGGAATTTAGCCGCATTTTGAACTCAAAAAAAATCACTCTAAGCGTTGTTTTAAGCGTTTTTCTGTCCTTTTTTGCTTGTAACATTTTTGCAGCACAGTCTGATGTAAACTACGAAGCTGCCAAAGCAGACAAGAAGTTTGACCCGAATGAAATTATCATGGAGCACATCGCCGATTCACATTATGTGCATGTGGGCGGCAAGATTTCTATTCCTCTCCCGGTGATTTTGTATACCGATAAAGGGCTGGAAGTATTTTCTTCTTCCGGGTTTGGATCAGAGGGCGAAGAAGCCTACAAAGGAGCGCATTATACCTATGCCCTCGAAAAAAATAAGATAGTAGCGGTGGGCGCTGACGGCAAACCCGATGAAGCGGCAAAGGTGTATGATTTTTCAATTACCAAGAACGTACTTTCCATGTTCATGTCGGTAATTGTGCTGCTGCTTGTATTCCTGGGGGTAGCTTCTTCCTACAAAAAGCGCGAAGGCAAAGCGCCTAAAGGCTTTCAGTCGTTTATTGAACCGGTGATTATGTTTGTGCGCGATGATGTGGCGCGGCCTAATATCGGTTACAAGTACCAGCGCTACATGCCGCTGCTGCTTACTGTTTTCTTTTTTATTTTGATTAATAACCTGATTGGTTTAATCCCTTTTGCTCCGTTCGGCGCTAACCTGACCGGAAATATTGCCGTAACCCTGGTGTTATCTGTAGTGGTATTACTGGTGGTTAACTTCAGTGGCAATAAATATTACTGGAAACACATTTTATTGCCTGATGTGCCCTGGTGGTTATACATCATTATGTGGCCGGTAGAGTTAATCGGTATTATTTCGAGGCCATTTGCATTGATGGTACGTTTGTTTGCCAATATTATGGCGGGCCACGTTATAGTGCTAAGTTTAATTGCCCTGATATTTATTTTTAAAAGCCTGGCTATTGCTCCGGTATCAGTAGCGTTCGTCATCTTTATGGACGTGCTTGAATTGCTGGTGGCATTTTTACAGGCCTTTATTTTTACCATGCTTACTGCGCTGTTTATCGGCGCTGCGGTAGAAGAGCATCATCATTAAGCACAAAGAACTTTTATATTATATTTAACTTTTAATTTTTACAAACATGTTTGGAAGTATTGCTGCATTAGGTGCAGGTTTAGCAGTTATTGGTGCCGGTTTGGGTATCGGCCAGATTGGTGGCAAAGCCATGGAAGGTATTGCCCGCCAGCCTGAAGCTTCTGGTAAAATCCAGACTGCAATGATCATTGCCGCTGCCTTGGTTGAAGGTGTGGCTTTGTTTGGTGTAATCGTAGCGTTGCTGGGTAACACCAAGTAAAACAAAATTTACTGCCTGCGGGTAGCGGTTGGCCACCTGCAGGCAGTATTTAGGTAAGTTAGATATAGAAGTATTTAAATAAACATTTAATACATGAATTTAGTAACTCCGGACTGGGGTCTGGTTTTCTGGACTACCGTTTCATTTATCATCCTGCTGATCATCTTGGCAAAGTTTGCCTGGAAACCCATTATGGGCGCGATTTATGACCGCGAGCGTTCTATTGAGGATGCTTTGTTAAAAGCTGAAGCTGCCAAAGAGGAAATGGCACGTTTAACCAGTGAAAATGAATCTTTACTGAAACAAGCCCGTGCCGAGCGCGATTTGATTTTGCGCGAAGCCCGCCAGATGAAAGACCAGATCATTAATGACGCCAAGGAAATGGCCAATGCCGAAGGTACCCGTATGATTGAGCGTGCCAAAATTGAAATTGGTAACCAAAAGGCAGTGGCTTTGGCCGATGTGAAAAACCAGGTAGCCATTCTTTCAGTAAACATTGCTGAAAAGATTTTGCGCAAGCAATTTGAGAATCAGCGCGAACAAGACCAATTGGTAGCTGATTTATTAAAAGAAGTTAGTATAAAGTAAGTGCCCGGTGCTCAGTGGAGAGATATTTCTTTCTGATTACTGGGCACTCACCACTCATCACAAGTAAAAGATGTCAGAATTAACCGTTGCTTCCCGATACGCCAAATCACTGATTGACCTTGCCCAGGAGCAGAATTCACTGGAGGACACCAAAAAGGATATGGAATTTTTTGTGCAGGTGCTGAAATCAAGCAGCCAGCTGCAGGCCGTATTGCGCAACCCCATTATTTCGCATGATAAAAAGTTGAATATCCTGAAAGGATTATTCGGCGGAAAAGTATCAAAACTGACCGAGTCTTTTTTTGCCATTATGGTAAATAAAGGGCGCGGCGAGATTTTGTTTTATACTGCGCAGGAGTTTGTAAACCAATACGACATCAAGAAGCATATTGTAAAAGCTTTTGTGGTATCGGCAGCGCCTTTATCTGAAGAAAACAAGCAGGGCATTATTGCCGAGGTAAGGAAGCTTACCGGAGGCGATATTATGCTGGAAAGTAAAATAGACCCTTCCTTAATTGGCGGGTTTATACTAACCGTTGGCGACCGGCAGATTGATACGTCGGTATCGGGCGATTTAAAGAGATTAAAAAAGGAATTTGCCGAAACGGTAATTCTGTAAATTGTAAAACATACGCTATAAAATATAGATCATTATGGTAGAGGTTAGACCGGACGAAGTATCAGCCATTTTGCGTCAGCAGCTGGCCGGCTTTAAGTCAGAATCTGAATTAGAAGAAGTAGGAACCGTATTGCAGGTGGGCGACGGTATTGCCCGTGTATACGGTTTAACACAAGTACAACTGGGCGAGCTGGTTGAGTTTGATAACGGCCTGCAAGGAATCGTTTTAAACCTGGAAGAAGATAACGTAGGTATTGTATTGCTGGGCCCGAGCGAAGGCGTTCGTGAAGGGGATACCATTAAGCGTACCAACACCATCGGTTCGGTAAAAGTAGGCGAAGGCATGCTGGGCCGCGTGGTAAACACCTTAGGCCAGCCTATTGACGGTAAAGGCCCTATTGCAGGAACCACTTACGATATGCCCCTGGAGCGTAAAGCGCCGGGTGTAATCTACCGCCAGCCGGTAACTGAGCCGCTGCAAACCGGTATCAAAGCGATTGACGCTATGATTCCAATCGGCCGTGGTCAGCGTGAGTTGGTGATCGGCGACCGCCAGACCGGTAAAACTGCGGTTTGTATCGATACCATCATCAACCAAAAAGAATTTTACAATGCCGGCCAGCCGGTAATTTGTATATACGTAGCCTGCGGTCAGAAAAATTCTACCGTAGCCGGCATTGTTCGTACGCTGGAAGAAAACGGCGCTATGCCTTACACCATTGTGGTAGCGGCTTCAGCTTCTGACCCGGCTCCAATGCAGTTCTTTGCTCCGTTTGCAGGCGCTGCCATCGGCGAATACTTCCGCGATACCGGTCGCCCGGCGCTGATCATTTATGATGACTTGTCGAAACAAGCGATTGCTTACCGCGAAGTATCTTTGCTGCTGCGTCGCCCACCGGGCCGTGAGGCTTACCCCGGCGACGTGTTTTACCTGCACAGCCGTTTATTAGAGCGTGCCGCTAAAATTAACGCTAATGATGAGATAGCCCGCGACATGAACGACCTGCCCGAGTCTATTAAAGATATCGTAAAAGGCGGTGGTTCATTAACTGCCTTGCCGATTATTGAAACCCAGGCCGGTGACGTATCTGCTTATATCCCTACCAACGTAATTTCCATTACTGATGGTCAGATATTTTTGGAATCCAACCTGTTTAACGCAGGTGTGCGCCCCGCTATCAACGTAGGTATCTCGGTATCGCGTGTGGGTGGTAATGCGCAAATCAAATCCATGAAGAAGGTGGCCGGTACTTTAAAGCTGGATCAGGCACAATACCGCGAGTTAGAGGCTTTCTCCAAGTTCGGTTCCGATTTGGATGCGTCTACCAAGAACGTACTGGATAAAGGTGCCCGTAACGTAGAGATTTTGAAGCAGGGCCAGTTTTCGCCGGTATCGGTTGAAAAGCAGGTAGCTATTATTTATATCGGTACCAAAAACCTGATGCGCAGCGTGCCGATCAACAAGGTACGGGAGTTCGAATCTGAATTTACCAGCCAGCTGGAAATCCGTCACCCTGAAACCCTGGCCGCTTTAAAAGCCGGCAAGTTTGATGACCAGATTACCGGCGTACTGGAAAGCGTAGCGAAGGAGTTATCTTCAAAATATTAAGTAAGTATTAAGTAACAAGTATCAGGTATCAAGACGAAAGGTAAGTCGGAGTATACTTGATACTTGCTACCCGGTACTTGATACTCATAAAGAATGGCAAACTTAAAAGAAGTAAGAAACCGTATTGCATCGGTATCGTCTACACAGCAAATTACCAAGGCCATGAAAATGGTTTCGGCAGCTAAGCTGAAGCGGGCTACCAATGCTATTATTGCCCTGCGTCCTTATGCTGAAAAGCTGAAAGAGCTGCTGGCCAACTTATCGGCAAGCCTGGAAGAAGGTTCATCACCTTACTTGCAGGAGCGCGAGCCGGTGCGGGTATTACTTGTGGTTGTTACCTCTAACCGTGGTTTGGCCGGCGCTTTTAATACCAATGCAATTAAAACCGCTAACCAGTTAATTGCGGGTAAATACAATGCCCAGTATAAAGCCGGAAACCTCTCCGTGGTAGCCATCGGCCGTAAAGCGCAGGAGTTTTACCAGAGACGTGGCTACAACGTAATCGGCAACAACAACGAAGTGTACAATGATCTGCACTTCAGCACGGTTTCGGTAGTTACCGAGCAAATTATGCAAGGCTTTGTAGATGGTAAATACGACCGTGTGGAACTGGTGTATAACCACTTCAGAAACGCAGCCGTACAGATTTTAACCACCGAGCAGTTGTTACCGGTGCCGAAGGCAGAAACTAAGGAAGAAGTAAAGGCACAGCAAGTTGATTACATCCTGGAGCCTTCTAAAGAAAAGATTATCGAGGAATTGATCCCAAAAAACATCAAAATCCAGTTGTACCGTGCCGTACTGGACTCACATGCCTCAGAGCATGGCGCCCGTATGACGGCAATGGACAAAGCGACCGACAACGCCGGTGAACTGCTGCGTAACCTGAAGTTGTCGTACAACCAGGCACGTCAGGCAGCCATCACCACCGAGCTTACTGAAATTGTAAGCGGTGCAGCGGCATTAAACGGATAATTTAATTTTTACAAGTCAATTAAAGGCTTCTCTGGTAACGGAGAAGCCTTTTTTGTTTATGTAGGACCTTACCCGTCCGCAGGTCAAAGTTTATAACTTCGACTTACTATGCCGGTATATTACATCTACAGGTAGACTAAAGTCTGCTTGCATAAACCTTCGAAGTTATAAACTTCGATGAGCGCAGGTACTTATAATAGCACAGTATTAATTATCTGATCGACTCTGCTTTGTAACATTCCGATATTGTAACAGAGAGATGGGTTACCTTATTCTGATTTTCGGTATCAATACAAAACCAAATTCTTCTTTACCATGAAAAAGTGCATTTTAATTGTGCCAGGGATAGCTATTGCCCTAATAAGCGCTTGCAAGAGCGGAAATCAAAACCAAGCAGAATATAATAGTGCGGCGGCGGATAGCACGAGTACTGTTATGGAAAAAGCGCCCATGCAAAATGATACTTCCCAAATGCAGCAGCTTAAACTCGTAAAAACTGCTGAAATGCAGTTTAAAGTAAAAGATGTTGTAAAAACCAGTGAAGCCATTACTGCAATGGTTGGCCGGGAGAATGGTATGGTTATGAACCATCATCTGCAAACTACGGCCAATGATAGTAAAGATGTACAAATAAGCGATGACTCAATAAAGCGATATTCAGTCATCAACACCGCCGACGAAATGACGGTTCGCATACCTCAGCAACAGTTAGCTGGCTTCATGACTGAAATCAGTCATTTGAGTTTGCAGGTAACGCTCATGAAAATGGACGTTGATGACCGCACCCTGGACTATGCGGAGCAACAATTAAAAGCTAAAAACCGAGACGACGTGGCGG
>CAXTCH010000039.1:0-13965 GCA_964241945.1 uncultured Mucilaginibacter sp. | reverse complement strand
ACGCTTACTCGAAAAGACGCGGATCCAGATCAGCAAAAGTAGTTTTGTGGCGGATAAAGAAATCGAATACCACACTCCCTTTATACATGCCTCTGGATGATTTTGGAGCCACCTGCGGCAGCTTCTGTTTCTTTTGGAATAAAGATACCACAAAGCTTTGATGTGCCTTGCTTACTGCCCAGGCATCCTTACGCTTACCTTCAGACAAAAACCGAAATAAGGCCATTAAATCAAACCAAAACAACCGTGCACTGATTTTTAAAATCGACTTACCCCAAGGGAGGTTGTTTTTTAACAGCAGCAGGTTGTTCCTAAAATTCAGATAGGTTTTAAACGGATTTTCAGCATTCAACGTACCGCCGCCCACATGGTAAACCACTGAGTCGGAACAATACATAATTTTCAATCCCATGTTTTTTAAACGCCAGCACAGATCAATCTCTTCCATGTGCGCAAAAAACTGTTCGTCAAATCCCCCGGCTTGTTTCCAATATTTGCTTTTGATAAACAGAGCGGCGCCCGACGCCCAAAATATTTCGCCCGAACTATCATATTGGCCTTTATCCTTTTCTACCTCGTAAAATAAACGGCCGCGGCAAAAAGGATAACCATATTTATCAATAAATCCACCAGCAGCGCCTGCATGTTCAAAGCTGTCTTTATCAGCGTATGATTTTATTTTGGGGGCGGCGGCGGCAACCATTTCATCCTGCTGCATCATGGTAATTACCGGCTGTATCCAGCCGGGCAGCACCTCGATATCTGAATTTAACAATATATAATAGTCCGCTTCTACTTGAGCCAGCACCCGGTTATAACCGCCGGTGTAGCCATAATTATCATTATTGCGAATCAACTTTACCTGAGGATAATTTTGTTGCAGGTAATCTATTGAGGTATCTGTGGAGGCATTATCCCCCACCACCACCTCAAGATTAGGCCAGGTTGAAGCCAAAACGGATGGCAGGAACTTTTGCAGGTAACTCAGTCCGTTCCAGTTTAAAATAACAACAGCAACTTTAGGTTCAGTAGGTATCAACGCATATCCTCCGGTTTAAATTTCCACCTCCGGTGAGACCACAGCCAATACTGCGGCTCCTGCCGGATGACCTGTTCCAGGTACTGAACATGCGCATTGGTGATTTCGTATTCGGCAGTCAGTTTAGGTTCCGTAAACAAGGGCACAAATGTACATTGATAATATCCCCTTTTCAAGCGTTTGATATCACAAAATACCACGGCGCTATCAGTAAGCTTGGCTAATTTTTCCACACCCAAAAAAACGGCGGTGGGTTGGTTCAAAAATTCAGTAAAATAACTGATCTCAGACCTCGAAGGCGTTTGGTCGCCCACCATAACCGTTACTGTGCGTTCGTTGCGGTATTTTACCAGTGTGCGCATGGTATTTTTCATGGCTACCAGCGTTACGCCGAAGCGTGCGCGCATATTAATAAATGCTTTGTCGAAATATTTATCAGATAATGGCTTATAAACAATAATCCTTCGCTCTTTAAATAATAAGCTGAAGCGCAGACCATTAAGTTCCCAGTTGCCGTAATGCCCGAGTGCGCCAATTACACTTTTACCCCCGGCAAATATATCGGTAATCAGTTCGGGGTTTGGAACCAACACCCGTTTCAAAACATCTTTTTTTGAAATGGTAAGCATTTTTACGTTTTCCACCACTAAATCTCCCAAATGCCGGAAGTATTGCTTTTCAATAACTCTGCGCTCATCTTCCGTCTTTTCGGGAAACGCGCGGAGCAAATTCTCATACACCACCTGCCTGCGATATTTGATTATGTAATAAAGCAGCACATAAAAGCAGTCCGACAGCATATACAGCAGCCAAAAGGGCAAAAGCGATATCAGGTAAAGCAAACCCAAACCCAATACAGAAAACCCTTTTTTTATCATTATTTTCGGCGGTCAATTAAGGGTTACAAACATAAAAATTTTATATGATTGATACAGGTGCTTTGCTGCCCATGTTTTATCTGCCCCCGGTAGAATATTTTATTGAATTAAACCGGCACAAGCCGCAGATTTGGATAGAGCAAGAGGAGCATTTTCCTAAACAGACTTACCGTAATCGCGCGCGCATTTATTCGCCGGATGGCGTGCTGGATTTGGTGGTTCCGGTAGTAAAAGGCTCAAAAATGCATACCAAGGTAAAAGATGTTAAAATCAGCTACGATTTTAACTGGCAACGCCTGCACTGGATGAGCCTGCAGGCCTGTTATCGCCGATCGGCTTATTTTGAATTTTACGAAGCTGATTTTGCGCCGTTTTACGAAAAGCGGTTTGATTATATTTTTGATTATAACGAACAGTTATTTAACCTGATCACTAAATTAGTCAAACTGAAACCGCAACTTCATTATACACAAGAATACCAAGTCAATTATCCCGAATTGACAGATTTTCGCCACAGCTTACATCCTAAAAAAGAGGCCATTTTTGAACAAAAACCTTACTTTCAGGTTTTTGAGGAGCGACATGGATTTATAAAAAATCTAAGCATCGTCGACCTGCTGTTTAACCAGGGGCCACAATCTATTAACTATTTGTAAATGAGCACAGCTGCCAACCGGCTAAAACATAAATACAGTAAGCGCCTGGGCAACGTCGGCGATCAGCCGGGCCTCATCCGTATTCCTGACGGTGCCCCAAAGCCGGTAATACAGATTATATCGTACAATGAAACCGAAGAGGTGGAATCGAAAGGAAACGATATTAATGTAGTAATCAATCAACTGAGAAAATGCACCGATCACACGCATTGGGTGCAGATCAAAGGCCTGGGTGATGCACAGCTGTTCGAAGACTTAGGCCAGTTATTAAAGGTGAACAGCCTGGTATTGGAAGATATTACCAACACGCATCAGCGACCGAAGTTTGATGAATATGAAGGCTACTTTTTTGCGGTGAGCCGGATAATTACCTATGATGCTCAAAATGCGGAACTGCACAACACGCAGTTTTCAGTATTGGTAAAAGATAATATGACGATCAGTTTTGAAGAGACTTACGAAGAGCACTTTGAAGCAGTAAAACATCGTATTAAAGCCGGAAAAGGTATCATCCGTACCGGGGGTCCGGGATATATGTGTTATGCCCTGATGGATACCGTTATTGATGAATATTTTGTGATCCTTGCCAATATGGGCGACTCCTTAGATGATGTGGAAGATCGCTTATACCAAAACGCTGACCGTTCTATTATGTATGATACACAGCATCTTAAACGGGCTATTATTATGATGCGCCGCTCCTGCTGGCCGGAACGCGACAAAATCAATGACATGCTGCGCAGTGATAATCCGTTACTTACCAACGAAGTAAAAACTTATCTTAAAGACGCTTATGATCACTGCATCCAAATTATGGATTTGATTGAGAGCTATAAGGAAATCACCTCCAGCGTTATTGATTTGTATCTGTCTATGGTAAGCAACCGCATGAACGAAATCATGAAAGTGCTTACCATTATTTCGGTCATTTTCATTCCGCTTACCTTCATTGCCGGCATATACGGTATGAACTTCGCGCGTGTTGACCCGGTGACCAATAAAGTAATGCCGGCCAACATGCCTGAGCTATATAGCCCGCATGGATATATTTATGTATGGATTGGTATGCTGCTGGTTGCCTTTTTACAGGTGGCCTTCTTCTGGCGCAAGGGCTGGTTCAACCGGCTGTAATAAAAAACGCATCACCGTTTAATTCATAAAAGTGATGCGCAGCTGAAATATTTTTAGATATAGATTACTTAAATTCCGGTTTCAGGTAAGGCTTCATTGCGGCCTCAAACTTTTTCACTTTAGGCTCTGATACGGCTGCAATATATGGGTTGTCCATGTGCGTTTTATAATAACCCTGGTGGTATTTCTCGGCCGGATAAAATACTTTGAAAGGCACAATCTGGGTCACTACCTTATCATTGTAATGCTTCGAAGCATTTACTTTAGCCACGGCTTCCTCCAGCATCTTCTTTTCCTCCGGGCTACGGTAAAAAGCAACAGAACGGTAGTCTGTACCTTCGTCCGGCCCCTGTCGATTTAATTCAGTAGGGTTATGGGCATAGAAAAAGCCTTCCGCCAGGGTAGCAAAACTGATGGCCTTGGGGTCATAATAAACCTGTACAACCTCAGCATGGCCGGTGGTTCGGGTACACACGTCTTCATAACTCGGGTTTGCGGTTGTCCCGCCGGCAAAGCCCGATACCACTTTATCTACACCTTTTAATTCACTTAATGCCTCACTCATGCTCCAGAAACAGCCGCCGCCAAAGGTAGCTACCTGTTCACCTGCAGCCGGTTTGGGCACTGCTGCAAAATCAGTTGACTTATGGGAAGCCTGCCCGTTGGCACAGCCGTAAACCAGCAAAATGCCGGCAAGGTATAACACAATCTTCTTCATAATATCATATACGCTGTAAGTTCTCATCTGGAGTTTACTTTTGCTTTTATTGACATCAAAATGGCATTCAGACCATTGATTTTCATTTCGTAAACGGTACCCAACTGCATACCCAGTTTGCCGGCAGGAAACCCTCCTTTTGAGTGCAGCCATTCAAGATAATGCACAGGCAAATCACAAACCAATGTGCCTTTGTACTTGCCGTAAGGCATATAGCTGGTTACTATTTCAATGAGCACTTTACTGTCGGGCGTTACTTGTTCCATACAGCGAAGGTAGCAAATTACTTTATCGGCGACGTTTGGAAATCTGCCTGCCTGCAATTAAGCCGGTAGCAAAACCAATAGCTCCCACCCACATTTTGAATTGGGTGCTGGTTTTAAAAGGGGGTATATAGTAAGTGCCGGCTTCATCTGCTTTAGCAGGTTCGTCGACATACCGGCCACTGTCGGGCACGGCTACCTGCTCAAAATTATCAGCCAGGTCTTGAAGCGCTTCCTGTACTTCGCGCCCGCGTATAGCAGGTCCATGTCCGCTGGCAATAATACGCGGCTGCAGGGCTGCGAGTTTTCGAACTGATTTACCTGCTGCTACCCAATCGGTGGTCATGAATTTGGCAGGGCCAGATAGCTTTTTAATATCAGCAGCGCCATACAATGCAGATTCAGCTTTAGTCGTGGCCACGGCATCACCGGCAATTAAAGTAGTATTAAGCGGCAAAAACAAAGAAATATGACCCGGCGAGTGTCCCGGGGTTTCCACTATTTTCCATTCAGGCATCTCGGGTATGCCCTTGATCACATCAATCGGCTTAACTTTGTTTTCCACATTAACAGGCTTTCGCGGAAACAGGGCGGATAGTAATGTAATCAATCCGCCTCCAACACTAAAATCGGCTGGCGGGTAGGAAGACTTTCCGGTTAGATAAGGAAGTTCCAGCTCATGTGCATAAACGGGTACATGCCATTTCTTCAATAGCACTTCCAATCCCCCGGCATGATCGCTGTGGGCGTGGGTTAAAATAATAGCCGAAGGTTTGGCGCCCGGCCCGAATAACAATTCAGCCATGGCAAATATTTTATCTTCCTGCCCCTGCAAACCGGTATCTACCAATACCCAGCCTTTTGGGAAACCACGCCGGTTGGCAATGATGTATACATTGACAAAAATAATTTTCATGCCCCAAACCCCTTGGGCAACCTGGAAATACTTTACGCGTTTAGTCATAGAATTTTGGTTATGCTATATACAATTAGCTGCCATATATGGTTTTAAACTAATAGATTATCACCTCATTATGAAGCCACAGGTACAGTAACACTTTGTGCCGCCGTATTTTCAGAAACACAACCGAAGCTGGTGTGTTACTATCGGACTATCTAAATACAAGCTATGGAAGAGCAATTTGAAGCCGTACTTACGGGCACTGATACCCCCATTGAAGGCACTGTCAGTAAACTGAATCATAATGATTTTAATGAGGTTTATCAATTTTTGTCGGACGATGATACCTTGCATCTGGTAATTACCCGTGATGAACAGAACCACTGGGTCAGAATTTCGGGCACGGACCCTTATCTATCAGGATGGGTAGATGAGTTGGCTGAGCAGATACAACTAAAGCAAACTTTATAAATTTATGGAACTGAGAGAAATAGGAAAGTCGGGCATTAAAGTGGCTCCGTTTGTTTTCGGTGGAAATGTTTTTGGCTGGACCGCTGATCAGAACACCTCATTTTCACTGTTGGATGCATTTTTGGATGCAGGATTTAATTTTGTAGATACAGCTGATGTGTATTCGAGATGGGCTCATGATGGAACGGGCGGACAATCAGAAACCGTAATCGGAAATTGGCTGAAGCGCAAAGGCAGCCGTGATAAAATCATCATTGCAACCAAAGTAGGTATGCAAATGGCCCCGGATAAAGATGGCCTGTCTGGCAAATATATTCGTCAGGCGGTAGAAGATTCTTTGAAGCGGTTGCAAACCGATTATATCGATTTGTATCAGTCGCATAAAGATGATGAACAAACTCCGCTGGAAGAAACTTTATCGACTTTTGCCGAATTAATCAAGGAGGGAAAGGTACGTGCCATTGGCGCATCCAACTATAAAGCCGACCGTTTGGCTGAAGCATTAAAAGTAAGTGAACAACATAATTTGCCACAATACCAGAGCCTGCAGCCGGAGTATAATTTGTACGACCGTGAAGACTATGAGAAAAATCTGGAGCCTTTAATAAAGGAAAAAGGTTTGGGCGTAATCACTTATTTTTCGCTAGCCAGCGGTTTCCTGACCGGAAAATACCGGTCCGAAAACGACTTAAACCAAAGTAAGCGCGGGCAAGGCATCAAAAAATATCTCACTCCCCGTGGTACGGCAATTATTGATGCGCTGGACAAAGCCGCCAAAGAATACAGTGTCACTCCCGCTGCTGTTGCGTTGGCGTGGGTAGTTGCCCGGCCGAGCGTAACTGCGCCGATTGCCAGCGCTACCAGCATTCAGCAATTAAACGAGTTGGTAAAAGCTGCAGAGATTAAATTGAGCAAAGAAACTATTGAAGAGTTGACTAAGGCAAGCGCTTATTAGTTATATTTTTTGCTGAGCGAAAGCGAAGAATCTGTATAGTTTAGATATGCTGTACAGATTCTTCATTACGTTGAGAACAACGTCTCTATACGTTTATTTTAATTACCCGCCATTGTAGGATCATTCACCAGGCCCGTAAATAAAATCAATCCTGTATTCATCTCGCGAATGGCAAACAGAAAAGGGTGGTTAATGATAGTTCCCGACAAGGCGGTAATGCCTATACTTACCGAGGTTGCAGCAGCGGCTTCCGTACCCGATTCGTCCACTAATACAAAAGCCTTGTGCTTCACATCGCTTATTGACACTTTTGAATTGCTTAATTTCGAGAAATCGGCCAAATCATTAAAAGCATTGCTCATTCCTAACGAAGCGAGGGTATTTTTTAAATCGGCCTCATAACTATAGGTAAATTTCGGCAGTGAAATTTCCTGCCTGGTGCTGGTCAATCCTTTCATCCAGGTCTGCCATTTATCCGCATTCAACGAAGCCACCAGCTCCGATAAATTATTTTGACCTCTTGGCATCACAATAACCATACTATAACGGCTGTTGGCATAAGGAAGCTCAGCCACTGTAGCGTAGGTATCTGAATAAGTGTTGAAGTTAAAATTACCCGTCATAAAACTGGCCTGTACAGTGCTATTATCGTTACGGTAAAAAGCTGATAGATGAGTGCCGGCTGCATCAAATTTCTCTTTCCAAATACTCTTAAAGTATATAGCGTTGATGAGATACATTAAGGTAGATGAAGGAATCTGACCTACTATAACCGGTATTTTACCATTAGTTTGCTCACTTACCCAACTGTTAATTACCTCGCCGGAACCCGGGTCGTTAAAATTTAGTGCTTGTATCTTGGCCTGATAATACTGGTTGTTAGCCTGCAAAAAGGCAGGCAGCACATTAACATCATTCCGGTACCAAATAGAGTTAGCTATTTTTAATGTGGTATTAGGATCGAGTTGCGGCAGGTCGGTAAGCAGCTTGTTATAATAGGTATTGATTTGATCTTGCGTGTAGCCTTTAAATCCCAGAGTCGATTTTATGCTATCCAATGTTGCGCCGTTGGCTCCGTTGCTCGTCATTCCCAAGGCAAAACCAACACTTAATGGTGACATAAAAATATTAAGTGTGCCGGCACCGGAACCGGCTACTGCTTTAAACAATTTGAAATTGAACGTATTACCGGCCGCCGATAGTTGCTGCTCTGCAGAGGTAAGCACTAAAGGCTTACCCGGGCCTTTGTCAGGACGGTTAGAATTCTTTTTACAGGAAACAACAAGTACCGGTAGCAAGGCCAGCAAAAGCAGGAGATTTGTTTTTTGGGTCATGACGAAAGGTGGAAAGGTTTATAAATACATGGTAATTTACGTGCTTGTTGGACTGAACGCTACAGTTAAGGAAAATAAATATACTATCGGCACAAAAAAAGCGGGCCGTCCCTTAAGACGACCCGCCATGTATATATAAAAAATAAAAGGGCTGATTAAAATCCACCACGTCTGAACATACCATTTTGGTGGTTGTAAGCCGGGCCATTATTGTTGCTAACGAGATGTTGCGGCGCGTTATTATTTCCGCCCCAATTATGGCCACCTTGATTGTTTGAAGGCTGGCTGTTATTTGAATTTCCGCTTTGAAAACCACCCTGGCCACGGTTGGGTTGGTTATACTGACCTTGGTTGCCATTACCCTCATTCATGCCTTGGCCAAAGTGAGATTGACCGTTTTGGCCTTGTCCGTTATATTGACCTTGATTTTGATAGCCATTATTCTGGCCTTGGTTAAAACCGCCTCTGTCATGGTTAAAGCCATTTTGCTGATTACGGTTAAAATCTCCGCGGTTGCCCCGGTCTGTTCCATATCCGTTAGGGCGATTAAAGCCATTAAAACCACCGTCACGCTGAGCGAATCCGCCCCTGTCTTGACGTCCGGGTACATAGCCACCGCCGTTAGGACCAAAGTCGCCACGATTAAAGCGGTTGTCATGCATTCTCCAATCGGGGTTGCCACCTGCAAAACCATTAAAGCGGCTGCGGTACATATCATTATGCATAAACGGACGGCGACCTCTTATTTCATAATGGCGGGCGTAGCGCCAGTCAAAGTCATGGTATCTGCCTGGTAAATATGCGGCTCGTACCCAGTTGTTGCCTTCCATGTAGCAATACATTTGGTCGTTTACATCATAATAAGCGTCTGCATCGGGCAGGTAGTAATAATCATCATTATCTGAATATTGTACATCTTCAACCGGTGGAGGCGGCGCTTGCTCGTATACAGGTGCAGTTCCAAAATTCAACCCCACATGTAAGCGAATCTGGGCGTCTGAAGCCTTGTAAGTTAACCCTGTTAACATTAATGCGGCGATGAATACTGACTTTTTCATATTTGTTTATTTTTTATAGTATGACTTCTTGTTTCTATTAAGGTTTAAACATGTAAATCAATATTTTACCTTAGATAATATTTTCAGAATAAAATTTTATTAATAATGAATATTATAGAATTAAATGTTAGTGTAATTTTTGTGTGAAGCTGATTTAAGTTCGGTTAAATAATTAAATTTGGTCTGCATCGGTCACCTTAAACATTTTAGTTGCCCTGCTGTAGTATTTTTACTTTAATCATCTTCAACTATATGAAAACAAAAGTTTTATTAACCTCTTTTATACCGGTTATTGCTGCCGGTTTGGTGCTGTGCCGCCCCCAGCCGCATAGCCAGTTAACCGCGGTTTCCGAGGGCGGCTCTTCATCTGCCGGAGCTGGTGCCGGCTTAACTCTGCCAACTGGTTTTAACGCCATCATTGCTGCTGACAATACAGGTCGCGCACGTCACTTAGCCGTAACCAGTTCGGGCGATGTATATGTGAAATTGAACCGCGTGAAGAACGGCGGCGGCATTGTATATCTGCATGACAGTAATGGTGACGGTACGCTGGACGAAGTAAAAACTTTCGGCAACTACGGCGGTACCGGCATGTATGTTAAAGACGGGTATCTGTATGCTTCATCAGATACGGAAGTTTTCCGTTACAAACTGGATGCGCAGCAACATGTTGTTGACACGGAGCATCCGGAAAAAATTGTGACCGGTTTACTGGAGCGCGGCGAGCATGAATCAAAATCCATAGTGCTGGATAACAGCGGAAACGTTTATGTTAATGTGGGCGCTTATTCTAACTCCTGCCAGGAAAAAGATCGCGAAAAAGGCTCAATGGGTCGTAAAGGCTGCCCTATCTTGGATTCAGCCGGTGGCATCTGGCAGTTTAAAGCCGACAAGCCTAACCAAACTTACGGCGACGGCACACATTACGCCCGTGGCCTGAGAAACGTAGTTGGCCTGGACTGGAATCAGCAAAATAATCAACTATTTGTAATGCAGCATGGCCGCGACCAATTGCACGATTTATTCCCGCAATATTATACGGTTCAACAATCAGCTGTTTTACCTGCGGAATGTATGTATGCTATAAAGAAAGGCGACAACGCCGGATGGCCTTACATCTATTATGACCAACTGCAAAGCAAAAAGATTATGGCTCCGGAGTACGGCGGCGACAGCAAGAAAACTGCCGGCGAAGATGCCATCAATCCTGCTGCTGCTTATCCGGGACATATGGCACCCGATGGCTTATTGTTTTATACCGGTAACCAGTTTCCCGAAAAATATAAGAACGGTGCTTTTATTGCATTTCATGGCTCATGGAACCGCGCGCCTGAACCTCAGGCAGGTTTCTTTGTGGTATTCCAACCTTTTAAAAACGGCAAGCCTGACGGCAAATGCGAAGTGTTCGCCAACGGATTTTCAGGTTCAGCAGCCAACACCGCTTCAGGCCGTGCAGACCATCGCCCTTGCGGACTGGCACAAGGCCCGGACGGTTCTTTGTATGTGAGCGATGACAACAAAGGCACTATTTACCGTATATCCTACCACAAATCATAATGAAAAAATACAGTATTATCGCTCTGCTCTTAATGTGCGTGGGTTCAAGCTATTTATGGGCCCAGAAAAAGCAAGTGCATAAAAAATCGGCTGTTCATAAAACAGTTGCCCCAACCGGCTCAATGGCTATGGCCATGGCCGGCGGCAAAAAAGTATTTGTTCAATACTGCCTCACCTGCCACCAAGCTGATGGCGGCGGTGTGCAAAACATGAATCCGCCGCTTATAAAAACCACCTACGTATTAGGAGACAAAACCAAACTGGTGTCTATACTTCAAAATGGCTTTAAAGAGAAGGTGGATATTAACGGCGATACCTATTCCAATATAATGCCCGCTTTCGAGTATTTGAAAGATCAGGAAATAGCCGATGTACTTACCTATGTACGTAATAGTTTTGGTAATAAGGCAAGTATGGTTACCCTTAAAGAAGTAACCGCCATACGCCCCACAGTAAAGAAGTAGAAGGCAGAAGCAAAAAAGCCGGTGTGTAACTTCTACACATCGGCTTTTTTTATTTATTAAATAAAGGTACCGTTGCCGAGGTTGAACTAAAGCTTTGTAATGGTGCCTTAATGCTTTCAATTTCGTAATGATTCATTAACTCTTTTTCAGAAACTATAAGGCTAAAATCGTCAAATTTAACGCCATCTTCGCAAGGGTACAGTGTATATCCGCGTTTGCTGGCATCATAGTGCCCTAATTCAAATACTTCGTCTTCGTGCTTGCTTTTTATACGTGCACCAGTAACCAATTGGTAAGCGTCTTTTATAAGATTGAAAGTGTTGCTTTTCATAGACTCTACCCCATACAATTATGTTGCCATAAATGAAAACATTTTAACCAAACCATGAAAATAAGTCATTTTGCTTTAACGAGACTTTATCAATAAGCAAAAGGTCTTTGATGATTTGGCCGTCCTGCATATGAATCAGGCGGTTGCCGTAAGTAAACGCTTCTTTTAAATTATGAGTAATCAAAATTGCGGTCAGTTTATAATCTTTTATTAGTTTGTCGGCGGTTTCCATCACCATATTGGCCGAACGCGGGTCCAGCGCTGCGCTCGGTTCATCCAGTAATATTATTTTACAATCAGCCATTATGCTCATCAGCAGGGTAAGTGCCTGTCGCTGCCCGCCTGACAGGGAACCCATCAGCTGGTCAGTTTTGCCCTCCAGGCCCATGTTTAGCAACGCTATTTTCTCTTTTACCAATTGTTTAAACTGTTGGTTAATGCCCAAACGTAGCCCCTTAGGTTGTGTACGCAGCGCTGCCAGCCGGAAATTATCCAGAACACTCAGGTCGGGTGCTGTGCCGCTTAGCGGGTTTTGAAATACACGGGCTATCCAGCGGCTGCGTTGATAATCGGGCAGGCGCGTAACATTTGTGCTATCTACGTACAAGCTGCCGGTAGTTGCAAAAGTACTGCCTGCAATTAAGTTCAGAAGTGTAGATTTCCCTGAACCATTAGAGCCGACGATCACCAAATACTCACCGGCTTGTATATTTAAATCCAGTTCGTTGATTGCAATTACCTGATTAGGTTTGCCGGTGTTAAAAAGCTTGCTTACCTGCTTTAACTCAATCATACCGACCTTTAAAATTTAACTGCGGAAGACCGACAATGAATAGTACAAAAACAGCGGTAATCAGCTTTAGTAAGTTGGCATTGATGCCCAAACTCAATGTAAATGCCAGCACCAATTGAAATACAACTGCACCGCCGATAACCAGCAACAAGCTTAATCCGATTGAGGTCAGCTGTAATTTATTGATAATGGTATCGCCTATGATAACGGAACCCAAACCTACAATCACGATTCCTATACCCATGTTTACATCGGCAAATGATTGAAACTGGGTAATGAGGTAACCGCTCAACGCTGTCAGCCCATTCGCAATAGCTAAACCGGTTATTTTCATCCGGTTGGTATTGACACCTAATGCCCTGATCATGCTTTCGCTGTTACCGGTAGCGCGCATGGCTAAGCCAAAGTCGGTTTTGAGTAAGTAACTTAATCCGGTGATCAGTATCAGCACAACAATAAAAACTATCACCAGGGTATTCATATTAGGACTGCTGAAGAAAGTGAGCTTTGAAAATAAAGCGGCATTATCAGGTAACGGGATATTAGAACGCCCGGCGATAACCAGGTTCACAGAATATAAAGCCGTCATGGTAAGTATACCCGCCAGCAGCGCATTAACTTTAAGCTGCGTGTGTATCAACCCGGTAACGGCTCCGGCCAAGGCACCGCTCAGTACTACGGCCGGAACAATTAACGACGGCGAATGCTGTTGCGTAATCAGCACTGCCGACACGATACCTCCAAGCGTATAACTTCCATCGGTGGTGATGTCCGGAATGTTAAATATCTTCATCGATAAATAAATGCCGAATGCCAACCCCGTAAAGCACAAACCTTGTATTAAAGCAGTGAGGTAGAAATCCATCTTTAAACGGCTTGAAAATTAGGAGGTATCTGAATATGATACTTTTTTGCCACTGTTGGATTGTATACCCGTTTTCTTACTTTAACCATCTCCGGTTTTAGGCCTTTGGTACTATGTGTTTTTAAATATTGTGCCACCTGCAGGCCGCTTTGATAACCCCATTGGTAAATATCGGCTCCAAAAGCAGCAACTGCGCCGCGTTGCACCAAGCCGGCTTCGCTGGTAAAAATAGGAACGATTTTTTCATTGCAACTTTTCAGTATGGTTTCAAAAGCAGCAAATACGGTGTTGTCGGGATTGGCGAAGAAGGCATCAATCTGCTTATCCAGCAGCGCTTTGGTTACCAGCTGTGCATCGGCTGATGAATTTAGCGGCAAAGCCACAATTTCTATATCCATGGTTTTCGCCAGCTGCTGAATACGCCCTAATGCATCTGCCGACTGCGGTTCAGACTGGTTATAAATCATGCCTACCCGTAATTTATGGCCGCTTACTTTCAGCATGGCAGGTATCAGTGCAAATGAAGTATCAATGTAGTTTAAATCCTCAAC
>CAXTCH010000038.1:0-14005 GCA_964241945.1 uncultured Mucilaginibacter sp. | reverse complement strand
TTTCGGCAATGTGGGTAACGCTGGGCAGTCCTTTTTGAGAAAGCGCGCCACTGTTAAAATAATTGGTGAGTAAATCTTCCAGTTTGCTCAAAATTTCATGGCTGGCCATTTTACGCGTGATGAATTGCCGCTGGTAGAACCGTTCTGAATAGGTCAGTAAGAGCTCCAACTGAGCAATAATTACGCTTTGGCTAAACCGGTCAATATTGGCATTGTACTCCTGCTCGATATTTTGCGCAATGGTAGTGAGCATGGTTTCTTCCTTGTCCGATAAGTACAGCGCCTCATTAACTGAGTAATTGAAGAATTCGTATTGCCGGATGTTTTTAGCCAGCGGCGTATTCCACAAAAAGTCTGGGTGAATCAGGATCATCCAGCCTTCGGGACGGTGCACTACACTCCCCTTTTCAATTTCTACCCCAAATACCTGCCCTGGCGACATAAAGAACAGCACGCCTTCGTCAAAATCACTGGCCTGCTGGCCATATTTGAATTTAGCGTTTTTTACCCTTTTCATAGAAATTGAATAAAAATCATAGATCAAGCTGAACGGGCCGTCGGCCAGAGGCCTGTTCAGGTCGTCCATGTGCACCAAACTGATTAGCGGATGCGCCGGTTTAGGCAGGCCCGCAACCCGGTGATATTCGGTGATTGTGTGAAAACGGAAAAACGGGTGACTGTTCATAACTACGATAAAGTTCGTTATTTTTGGTGATAAGCTGCGGCAAACTCCTGGGCGAAATCAGCAAGTTTAATTTTACCCATTTTAGGCTGATTGCGATGAAAGTTTTCCAGGGTCTTGCCGCTGTGCATAGCCGCCTGCATTTCTACCAAAGTCTCCGCCAGCTTTTCCGGTACTTTAGCCATCTTTAATCCCTGCAGCATTTCTTTATCCGAAAGCAGTACCCATTTTAACCAGGGCTTGCCTACTGCGCTGCCGATAATCTTAGCAGCTTCATTGCAGGTCATCTCCTCGCTGCCCACGTAACGGATGTTTTTCCCTTCAGGCATTAGCAGCAATTCTTCCGCAATAGCATCTGCAATGTCTTTTGGCGATACAAAAACAATACGGTCATCCCCGCCGTAATTGCCCATCAGCAGGCCGGTTTTGCCGGTCAGTAAGGCCCATAATCCTGAATAACGCAACGTTAGAATTTTACCGATAAAACCTTCACCCTTAATTAGGTCTATGGATTGATAAAAGTTTGTATAAAAGGCTGCAGGCCTCATAATGGTCAGGGAAGCATCGAGACTATCCAATACATCTTCTACATTTTCGGCTTTCACAAGGTCGGCAGCCCAGCCGCTCATCAGTACTACGCGTTTATTTTTCGCTTCCTTTAGCGCCTGTGCATAATTTTGTGCCATCCGGCGTAAATAGTCGCTTAAGTCCGGCTCTGTAAAACTAAGCGGAATCATAGCGTAAACAGCATCTGCGCCTTTAAATGTGTTGGTTAAAAACTTTACATCAGCAATTGAGCCGATAGCCGGTGTAGCACCTAAGCTTTCAATGGCTGCTTGTTTGCTGGGGTCACTGCTAACTACGGTAACTTCATGTCCTTGTTGAATTAAAGTCTGCGTCAGTGGCTTGCTGATGTTCCCTAAAGAACCGGTTACAATGATTTTCATGATTCTTATCGGGTATAAATACCGTTTTCAATATCCGCAAGCAAGGTAGAATGCGCAGGATGCCAGTTTAACTGTTTTTGTGTCCATTCACTTGATGCCGGACAATCAACAGCAGCCATGTGTGCAAACCAGCCAAAATACTCGGCGGCGGCTTCCGGCGCAATCGAAACGATGGGAAGATTCAGTTGTTGACCAATGGCTTCGGCAATCGCTTTAACGGTGATGCCTTCTTCAGCAGAAGCATGATACCGCGCTTTAGGTACAGTGTTTTCCAAAGCCAGCCTGAATACATGTGCAGCGTCCAGCCTGTGCACGGCATTCCAGCGGTTAAGCCCATCGCCAATATAAGCCGACACCCCTTTTTCTTTAGCCACATTTACCAATATGGGTACAAAGCCATGCTTGTCATCATCGCCATGCACAGATGGTGATAAGCGAACCGAAGTTGCACGGACACCCTGTGAAGCTACCGCATCTGCAGTTTGTTCTGAGGCACGGGGCCAGGCCGGATTAAAAGGCGGGATAATATCTTCGGTGGCCAGCTTTCCGGGGCTAACCAGGGCTGTGCCCGATGTGACTATAAACGGCCGGTCGGAACCGGCCAATACTGCGCCAATGGTTTCAATAGCTATTTTATCTACCTGGCAGACTTCGGGGAACCGGGTAAAATCATGAATAAAGCCGGCATGAATTACGCCGTCGGCCGCGGCCGTGCCGCTACGCAGGCTTTCAAGGTCTTCCAAATCACCCCGGTGTGCCTCCGCACCTGCATCGATCAGCTTTTGAGCTGAGGCATCCGAACGGGCCAGTCCCAGTACCTGGTGACCGGCATTTATTAATTCCTGCACAATGGCAGTACCAATGAAGCCCGTGGCTCCAGTTACAAATACGCGCATGATAAATTTTCTTTTGTTAATACAAATATATAGTGCTTTAACAAGCTGGACTTATCCAAATCCGCGTTTGGTTTAGCCAAAACCGTAAAAAGCATACAAACCTCCTGAATTTGTATTATCTGCCGGCTGTGCTTTAAATTGACCTTTGAGCCATCATATAAAATATACGAAAGATGAAAAAAACTATTTTAATTACCGGAGCCAGCAGCGGCATAGGTGCAGCTACAGCCCAATTATTTTTAAGCAAAGGCTGGAACGTTATTGCCACCATGCGCCAGCCTGAAACCGAAACTAATTTGGGCAACTCAGACCAAGCATTGGTTACCCGGCTTGATGTGCTGGATATGGCTTCTATCGAAAATTCAATTCATCAGGGTATAGCCAAATTTGGCCGTATTGACGTGTTGCTGAATAATGCCGGTTATGGTGCTTACGGAATTTTGGAATCTTTCAGCAGGGAACAAATCATCCGCCAGTTCAATACTAATGTTATTGGTTTACTGGATGTAACCAAAGCTGTATTGCCGCACTTTCGTGAGAATAAAAATGGAGTAATTATTAACATTTCATCCATCGGCGGTAAGATGACCTTCCCGTTAGGCACTTTATACCACGGAACAAAATTTGCGGTTGAAGGTATATCAGAATCATTGAGTTATGAGGTGGCACAGTTTGGCGGTAAAATAAAAATTGTAGAGCCGGGCGCCGTTGCCACTGATTTTGCAGGCCGGTCGATGGATTTCAGCAATGATGATAGTATGGCCGAATACCAGCCCATCGTCGGTAAAATACTGGCAGGCATGCCCGAGTTTTTTAAGAATGCGTCTCCGGCAGGTGTTGTTGCAGAAGTAATATTTGAAGCAGCAACTGATGGTACAAATCAGTTACGCTATATTGCAGGTGAAGACGCAAAAACAATTATAACTCAGCGCAGGGAAGCCGATGATGCCATGTTTATGGCAGGGATGAATGCCCAATTCGGAATTTAATCTATATTTATGAAAATGAGCAAGTTTCTCCATCTACAAGGCATAGCAGACCTGTTCCGTTTCTTCCGGTTGGAACAAGCTGCCTATCACCCGCTGGTGGCCGTAGTTGACTTCAGCAAGGTTAGCGAAGACATATCTGATAAAACGTTACTTTCCTGTGATTTCTATTCGCTGATTTGCAAAAGCTACAACCGGAACAACGTCAAATATGGTCGTAAAATAGTCGACTTTCAGGATGGCAGCCTGATTTGTATGGCGCCGAATCAGGTCTTGGAATTGGAAAATGATTTTGAGCCTGATGCAGTTATCACCGGCTGGGGTTTATTTTTTCATCCGGATTTAATCAGGGGCACTTCTTTATTTGAAAAAATGGAAGACTACAGCTTTTTTGGCTATGAAATTTCGGAGGCGCTGCATTTGTCGGATAAAGAAAATCAGATTTTAAAGGACGGTATATTAAAAATTGAGGTGGAGTTACAGGAGAATATTGATGACCACAGCCAAAATATTGTGGTTTCACAAATTGAATTGCTGCTTAATTACTGCAGTCGCTTTTATAGCCGGCAATTCATTACCCGCAAGCACTCAAACCATGCAGTTGTGATGCAGATAGAAAAGATTTTAAGTTCCTACTTTCGGAACAGCGCTGAAAAACGGTTGCCGACCGTGAAAGAGTTGGCGGAGCAGGTATTCCTGTTGCCGGGTTACCTGAGCGACCTGCTCAAAAAAGAAACCGGTAAAAACACCCAGGATCATATTCACTTCTATTTAATAGAAGAGGCCAAAAACCTGTTGAGTAGTACCGGCAAATCCGTCGGCGAGATTGCTTATGCTTTAGGATTTGAATACCCTCAATATTTCAACAAGCTTTTCAAACAAAAGACAGGACGAACACCGGTGGAGTTCCGAAGTATGAATTGAGAACAAGCGTTATTTAAATAAGCGGACTCACAAAATTTAATGCAGAAATGGTTGTTTGATAAAGGTTGAGCTTTACCCTCCTGCTCAATATAGGTTCATCCGGGCTACCTTTGAATTTAGCAGGGTTAAATTACCGGCATTGTTTTTCGATATCTATTGGCTGACGAAATTTTTATGTCCGTTGATAAAATGCTTTAACGTCGGTAAAGAAAACGAAAACTGATGTGAAAATATTTGCAGGAAACTGCTGAAAACAAAGAACCCCGTAAATCAAAAGATTTACAGGGTTTTTCATATCGCTTTAGTCGGGATGGCAGGATTCGAACCTGCGGCCTCCACATCCCAAATGTGGCGCGATACCGGGCTACGCTACATCCCGAAAACGTGGTGCAAAAGTAAACAAATATTTAACTTATGCCAACACTTATTTAAAAAGAACTGCAAGTGACTGATTATGTCTGAATTAATTTTATAATCAACTTAATTCATTCATTTTCGACAGGCCTGCCCTGCTCTTGCGGTGAGGGAGGGATTCGAACCCTCGGTACAGTTTCCCGTACGTCAGTTTAGCAAACTGATCCTTTCGGCCTCTCAGGCACCTCACCAAAAGCTTTCTTGCAAAGCCGTTTCCCGTTTGGGTTTGCAAATATAGTAATTCAGTGAAGCTGTCAAAAAAAATATTGAATTTTAAGACGCATCATTTATCCCGTCAAATTATCGGCGACTCGGAACCCGTTGTATCTTGAACAGATGCAGGATTTTGACTTATTAAACCACTTAATAATCAATACGAACGTGATAAATACTCATGAGCATTCGCTTAAAAATATTTTTGATAGTTTCCAGATCTTTCAGGGTTATATCACTGTCGTTCAGCTGCCCTTGTACCAGCTTATAATTTACAATACGGTCGACCAAATCATTTATTGACTGCGCGTCCGGGCTTTTGAGAGAACGCGATGCGGCTTCTACGGAATCAGCCAGCATCATTACACCGGTCTCTTTCGAAAAAGGGATAGGGCCGGGATAGCGGAAGATATCTTCGTCTATAAACTTTTCCGGAAAGTTTTTCAAAAACGACTGATAAAAATAATCAACCCTGGTATTACCATGATGGGTACGTATAAAATCAATCAGTACCTCGGGTAAGGTATGCTCACGCGCCATAGTTACCCCGTTACCCACATGCCGTATAATAATTTGCGCACTTTCCTCGTAAGGAAGCTTGTCATGCGGATTAAAGCCCGAAGTTTGGTTCTCAATAAAGTAAAGCGGGTTCTCCATTTTACCAATGTCATGATACAAAGCCCCTGCCCTCACCAGCAATGCGTTACCACCAATGCTGTATATGGCATTTTCGGCCAGATTGGCTACCTGAAGCGAATGTTGAAAAGTACCCGGTGCTGTAAACGCCATTTCGCGCAGCAAGCCTGCGTTGGTATTGGTCAGTTCAATTAACGTAAGGTCTGAAGTAATGCCAAATAATTTTTCGAAAACGTAAATAAGCGGATACGCTAACAAGGTAAGAATCACGCTTACCACAAACGGCAGAAAATCCAGCCAGTCAATGGTGGTAAAACTGCCCTCGCGTAAAAACGAGATGCCTAAAAACGCTAAAAAATAGTTTAAAGTAATCATTAGTGCTGACGACCAAAAAGTGCCGCGCCTGAGCAGATTTTTAATGCTATATATAGAAACCATCCCCGCCGTGATTTCATAATAGGCAAATTCAAAGCTGTTGGGCACAAAAAAGCCGGCCACCAATATCACCAGCAAATGAATGTTCAGGGCCAAGCGCGTATCAAATAAAATGCGGATAATAATAGGCACAATGCAGTAAGGAATGTAATACAGGTTAAACTGCTGTATTTTTATAGCCCAGGACAATGTAGCCAGCATTGCGGTAATAACCAGCAAAATCAGCCCCACCAACCGGTTGTCGTGATAAATATCTTTCCGGAATAAATAGAGAAAAATAAGCAGCAGGCCAAGCACTACGCTCACCAGTATAAATTGCCCAAGCAATACCAGGCGGCGATCGCCGTTTACGCGGGCATTATCCTCAAAAGCGCTTTTGTAGGATTCCAGCTTTTGATAAATGTCGTCGTTAACCACCGCTCCTTTTATCACAACCACATCGCCCTTTTGCACCATTCCACTGGTGGTGGATAAGCCGCTGACTACTTCGTTCTCTAACCGCGTAGTTAAGCGGTCGTCATAATTTAAATTGTTTTGCAAACGGTCCTGCACCAGGCTTAACACGAATGCTTTGTCTGCGCTTTTGTAAACACCAGTAAGTTCAGCATCAGCATATTTCAACGCCTGGTCGCGGGTATATAAATCAGCCGTATTTTTTTGTGTCGCTACGTTATGATTGAGGATGGTAATATTATAGTTTTCGCCGTTGTGCTGATACTTGGCATTTAAGGACAGTAGCCCGCGGGCGTAAATATTTTTTAATATCTCGTATCCTGCAGTATAGTAAGAAGAACGTAAATGATCAGGCAGGCCTGCGTTATGCCATTTGATTTCAAAATCGTTTTTGTAGCCTTCCAGTTGGCCAGACTCAGTAGTTTCATCAAACTGATATATGGGCAATACGCTTTTCAAAGCCGCTTCGCGGTCGGCCGCCAATTGAACAGGGGTTTTTAAAATAGGAAAGCTGTAAGGAGAGATAAGGTCGCGCTGATTCCAAAGCCGGCCTTTTTCATATTCATAATTAAATTTGGCGCGCTTGGGCAGGGTAAAAATGATAAAGAAGATACTCAGCAAAAGCATCAGGAACTTGATATTCGCTGCGTACTTACGAAAAATAGCCTTTTGCCGCGAGACCGTAAACTGTACCATGAATTGAATTAGAATACCAAAAGTAACAGAAAATAGTTAATCTGTAGTAAATCATCATGATAGGCTACCCTGTTATTAACAATCGCTCTTTAACGATTTTATTACCTTAAGGTATGTACACCATAAATTCATTTACTTTGCATTATCCATTTTGAACCGGTACAGACATGAAAGAAGTAGTAATTGTTGCTGCTACCCGCACGCCTGTCGGCAGTTTCGGCGGTAGCCTTTCCTCACTAACCGCAACACAGTTAGGCGCAGCGGCTATCCGTTCGGCAGTTGAAAAAGCAGATATCAGCGCCGACGTGGTGCAGGAGGTATATATGGGCAATGTGCTTTCGGCCGGCTTGGGTCAGGCACCGGCTACACAAGCCGCCCGTTTTGCAGGGTTGCCTGATATTCCGGCAACAGTCGTTAATAAAGTATGCGCTTCGGGCATGAAGGCTATTATGCTGGCTGCGCAGAGTATTGCTTTAGGGCATACCAATGTCATTGTAGCCGGAGGGATGGAAAGTATGAGCAATGTACCCTATTATTTGGACAAGGCCCGTACCGGCTACCGCCTGGGCAATGCACAGCTTACCGATGGGCTGATTAAAGATGGCCTGTGGGACGTTTACAATGATTACCACATGGGCAGCGCGGGTGAATTGTGTGCCACCACCTGCGGTATCAGCCGCGGGGAGCAAGACGCCTATGCTGTACAATCCTACCAGCGGGCCATTAAAGCACGGCAGGAAGGCTGGCTTAAGAATGAAATAACGCCGGTAGAAATCAAAGACAAAAAAGGAAATTCAATTGTAATTGATGCGGATGAAGAAATAGACCAGGTAAAATTTGAGAAAATACCCGGCCTAAAACCGGTCTTTCATAAAGAAGGTACCATCACAGCCGCCAATGCTTCGAGCCTGAACGATGGTGCAGCAGCCCTGGTGCTGATGAGCAGGGAAAAGGCAGAAACGTTGCAATTGAAACCGCTTGCGCGCATTGTATCTTATGCAGACGCGCAGCAAGCCCCGGAATGGTATACCACCGCGCCTGCGAAAGCCATACCGCTGGCCATTGAAAAAGCTGAATTAACAGCGGAACAAATTGACTATTACGAGATCAACGAAGCATTCTCGGTAGTTGCTTTAGCCAACAACAAAGCTTTGGCTTTAGACGTAAATAGAGTAAACGTAAACGGCGGTGCTGTAGCCATAGGGCATCCGCTGGGGGCATCGGGTGCGCGTATTGTGGTTACCCTGCTCAATGTATTGCAGCATAACAAGGGCAAGTACGGTGTAGCCGGGATATGTAACGGCGGCGGCGGCGCCAGCGCTTTAGTAATTGAAAATTATATTAATTTGTAATATGGTAAGAAAGATTTTACTGGCCGCGATTTTAACGTCAGTTTTTAGTTGGCAGGCATTGGCGCAGCATACCAGCGACGATCCTTCGCAACGGGTGTTGATGCGCTACCAGGACAGTTTGGTGCGATTGGATAAGCAGATTGTTAACAATGAAAACGATGTTGAGCGCAAGAATGCCAATTACGAATTCATCAAATTGTTAGTTACTGCGCTTAAAGTGCCTCACTCTTACGAATTTAAATTCGACTCCTTAAAAAGCATCAGCATCATCAATTCTCCCGACCGCAAGTTTAAGATCTTCACCTGGCCGGTAATGAACAATGATGGCAGCTATCGCTTTTATGGCGCAGTGCAAATGAATGCTGAAGGTCCGCTGGTGTTGCACCCGCTCGAAGACTACTCTCCCCTGATTAAAAACCCTGAGGATTCTGTAAACAATGCCCGTAAATGGTATGGGGCAGAGTATTATAAAATTATACCTGTCTACGGCACCCATCCCTATTATGTGTTGCTGGGCTGGAAAGGAAACACAATTAAGACCACAAAAAAAGTAATTGAAGTGCTCTCATTTGAAAACGGCAAGCCGGTATGGGGCAAACCTATTTTTGAAGGTAACAGTAAATTACGCGACCGCGTGGTTTTCGAATATTCAAGGCAGGCCTCCATGTTGCTGCACTATGTGCCTGAACAAAACCTGATTGTTTTTGACCACATTACTGCACCCGATAAAAAAATGACCGGACAACCCGAAACTTATGGACCTGACCTGACCTATGATGGTTACAGGCTAAAAGATGGCAAATGGCATTTTGTAAGTAATCTGGATATGCGTAATATACCTGCTGCAGGTGGCGACGTAGAAATTGAAGACCCTAAGCAGCAAGCCCGCCGCGACCGTGCCGCAGCTGCCGCATCACGTGGCCATCAATAACCTGTTGTATAACATTGTTTTGTGTTTTGATAGATAAACCTACTGATATTAGGTTTTTATAGTATTTTAGGCAAATTTTAAACTATTCATGGAGCAGGCCACCGCACCTATTGCTAAGACAGAAAGAATCCGGATTCCTAAAGCTGTACCTTTTATAATTGGAAATGAATTTGCCGAGCGCTTCAGCTTCTACGGCATGCGCAGCATCCTGGCTATCTTTTTGGTGAACCAGTTTTTTAATCCGCAGCATCTGGCCAGCCTCACTACCGTAGCTGAAGCTAAATCCAATGAGTTAAATCACCTCTTCTCTACTTTAGTTTATTTTACCCCTTTACTGGGTGCTATTATGGCTGATTGGTTTTTTGGCAAATACCGGGTGATATTAATGGGCTCTGTTATTTATACCATCGGGCACTTTGTATTATCCATTTTTGACAAATCGCTTACGGGTTTTGAGGCAGGCTTGCTTATCATTGCTATAGCGGCCGGCGGCATAAAATCTTGCGTTTCAGCCAATGTGGGCGACCAGTTTGACCATAAGAACCAGCACCTGATGAGTAAAATTTACAGCTGGTTTTATTTTAGCATCAATGCGGGTTCTACTTTCAGCATCTATTTAATCCCCATCTTTTACGAAAAGTTCGGCGCTGCCGTGGCTTTCGGCATTCCGGGTATTTTAATGGCGCTGGCTACTGTTATCTTCTTTTCCGGCAGCAAGATGTATGTAAAAGTTCCGGCGGGCGGCGTAAGGAAGGATAATTTTCTATTTGTCAATTTATATACATTAAACGCATATTTTTCAAAAAAAAATCCCGGTAAAACTGCGTGGCAAACTGCTGCCGAAAAATATGGAACCGAAAAAGTAGATGCCGTAAAAGCGGTGTGGAGTGTGATGGCAGTGTTTGCTTTTACCCCGATTTTTTGGGCAATGTGGGATATGAACAGTGCAGAATGGGCACTGCAGGCCAATAAGCTTAATCTGGATATGGGCATGTTCGGCTGGCATCTTCTGCCATCGCAGGTGCAGGTAATGAACGCTTTGTTCTTATTAGGCATGATCCCTGTTTTTAATTATGGAATTTATCCGCTGTTTGAAAAAATGGGATTACGTGTTACCCCCAAAGGAAAAATCGGCACGGGCTTATTCATTACGGGCTTAAGTTTCGTGGTGGTTGCCCTGATAGAGATGCAGCTACAGGCAGGTCATCAACCTTCAATTTACTGGCAGATACTGGCTTACGTATTCCTTTCGGCAGGCGAAGTGTTAGTATCAATTACCTGCCTGGAATATGCTTACACCCAATCTCCTCCTTCCATGAAAAGCACCATGACCGCCTTGTGGTACTTTACATATTCAGTGGGAACTTTTTTCACTACCCTGCTGAACGGAAATATAGCTAAAAACGGCGTGTTCGCTTATTTTACCGGCGCCCGCTATTTTTGGCTGTTTGTAGGGATATGCGGTTTCTTTGTGGTACTGTTTATTTTTGTGAGTCCTTACATTAAAGAGAAAAGCTATCTGGTTGATGAACATTTGAGCGACGGCCTGGCTATTAACAACGACTATACACAAGAAATTCATCCTGATAATCCGATTGTATAATAAAACTTTATTTTTGCCGCTTAAGTTTTAAAGTCAGTTAGTCAGCGTGCCCGACAGTATCGTCATTATACCCACTTACAACGAAAAAGAAAACATTGAGCGGATGATCCGCAAGGTGTTCTCTTTGCCTCATGATTTTCATGTATTAATTATTGATGACGGCTCGCCCGACGGTACGGCGCAGATTGTAAAAACCTTACAGCAGGAATTTGCCGACCAGCTTTTTATACGGGAACGCCAGGGAAAACAGGGTTTGGGCACCGCTTACATTTTCGGCTTTCAGTGGAGCATAGCGCATCACTATGACTACATCTTTGAAATGGATGCCGACTTTTCACACAACCCGGAAGATTTGCTCCGGTTACGTGAAGCGTGTGCAGACGGCGCCGATATGGCTGTCGGCTCAAGGTACATCACCGGTGTAAATGTAGTTAACTGGCCGATGAGCCGCGTGTTAATGAGTTATTATGCATCGGTTTATGTGCGGATGATTACCGGCGAAGACATTCGTGATTTCACGGCGGGCTTTGTTTGCTATAAACGTCGCGTTCTGGAAACTATTAAGCTGAACAAAATTAAGTTTGTAGGCTATGCCTTCCAGATTGAAATGAAATACACCGCCATTAAGCATGGCTTCAAGGTAATTGAAGTTCCTATAATTTTTACTGACCGAACTGAGGGGACTTCTAAAATGTCGAAAGGCATTTTTAAAGAGGCATTACTCGGCGTGGTACAAATGAAGTTAAACAGCATATTCAGGAAATATCCTGAAGGAGAGTAAAGCTAAAAATTACCTCAAACGACGGTTGGGTGTTTCGCATTTAACACACTGCACTTGTTAACTTTTTTTATATTTCATATTTCCTGAACTTTAAATTATGGTACTTTCGCCGGGAATATTAGTAACCGGTTTTAATTGTATACCCATGTTTAAGCCCCTTATTTTATGTACTGCATTGTTGGCAACCGGGTTAATAGCCTGCCATTCAAACTCCAATGCTCAAAAGTCGACAGACTCAACCGCAACGACCACAACCAGCACTACCAAAACAACACAAAGCGTTATTGGTAAAAAGGCAACCAACGATGAGATGATGATGCGGAGGCAGGTGCCAATCGTTTGCTGGCACCAAATACGCAATTGGAAACCCACCGATTCAAAGGGAGCTAAAGATTACATTGTTCAGATTGCCGCCTTTAGAGATCATATCAAAATGCTGGCCGACAGTGGCTATCACAGCATTTTACCCGAACAACTGTACAACTACATGGTGTACGGCCAGGCGCTGCCCAAAAAACCTATTATGCTTACGTTTGATGACACCGATTTGGACCAATTCACCATAGCCCGGCCCGAACTGCAGAAATATGGTTTTAAAGGTGTATTCTTTGTAATGACGGTTTCCATCGGCCGGCCGCATTATATGAACAAAGAACAGATCAGACAACTATCTGATGAGGGTAATGCTGTAGAAAGCCATACCTGGGATCATCATAATTTTAAGAAATTTACCGGTAAAGATTGGGAGACACAGCTAGATAAGCCGACTAAAAAATTGGAGGATATTACAGGTAAGAAAATCAAATATTTTGCTTATCCGTTTGGCTTATGGAACGAAGAAGGATTGCCCGAACTACACAAGCGCGGATTTAAAGCCGCCTTTCAACTGGCTGAAAAACGCGACCGCAATGATCCGTTAATGACTATACGCCGCATTTTAGACAGTGGCTATTGGAGCACCAAAACCTTGAGCAACAGTATTAAAAACAGCTTTTAGTGACGTATTATACATAAAAAAGGCCTGCTTATTTTGAGCAGGCCTTTTTTATGTCATACCAAACTTATTAAATTATAAGTTTTCTCCTGCCGGTCCCTGACCTTTGTTTGAAGTATTCTGGTCGGCTGTTCCGCCATTATCATTATCATTGTTGGGGGTTACGGTTTTTACCCGGACATCATCGGGTTTGTCCTGTACATTGGGTTGGGCTTCGTCATCAGCTGCCGTGTCGCCTGCATTTTCGCCGATGGTATCTTCGTGTTCGCTCGAATTGTTATTATCTGCAATATCCTTTTCGTCTTTCGGATTTTTTACATCATCATTAGTTGCCATAGGTATTTATTTATAAAGTGATTATTAAGTAATAGTATTTATTTAATCAGCTTACTTAGCTTCTTCGGCTTTTTCATCTTCAGCGGTGATCCAGCTTACCGCATCATCCAGTTTGTCCAATGGGAAACCTTTGGCTTCACCCGGAATTACCACTTTGAATGCATTGGTAAACCATTCAACTCCCTTTTGATCGGTTACTACCGCTATTTTTTTCCATTTGGTAAAATGTTTTAATCCCATTTTTAATTCATCGTACCAGGCACCGGCGGTAAAGTCGGTAAGCGCATTATTTTCCAGCACCAGCAGATAATTAATTTCGCCCTGCTTAGCTACCAATTCGTCTAAACGGGGTGCCAGTACTTTATCGTAATCCTCTTTTGATACCACACCGACAGCATGTATTCCTACAATATGCTCAGGCAAATCATTTATAAATTGAAGCATGCGTATTAAATTTTAATTAATTATACAACGCACAAGTGTACGTTGTGTTTGCAGTTCACATGGGCTTAGTTTATGCATATAGCAGCAGTAATCCGTATCTTTGTTTACTACATGAATTTGCAGACTTCTAAATACAGCCAATTGATTAAAGCCGAAGCCAAGCGATTAGGCTTTATGTTTTGCGGTATTGCCAAAGCTGATTTTTTGGAAGAAGAAGCACCCCGTTTGGAAAGCTGGCTTGCACAGGGTAAGCATGGCGAGATGCATTATATGGAGAATTAC
>CAXTCH010000037.1:0-14012 GCA_964241945.1 uncultured Mucilaginibacter sp. | reverse complement strand
TGGTAAAAACCATCCCGACTACAGGCGAGCTGGTTTACCTGAAAGATGTTGCCCGTGTGGAACTGGGCAAATTCACCTTTTCCAGCAATTCGTTTTCCGACGGAAACAGAATATCCACATTACAGGTCTATCAGGCACCTGGAAGCAACGCGCTGCAAACCGCTGAAAACGTGTATGCAGAGATGGCCAAGCTTAAAAAAACTTTCCCCAGCGATGTTGATTATACTATTCCCTTTGAGTCGGTTACCATCATCAAGGTTTCCATGGCTGAGGTTGTGGGCACGCTTTTGAAAGCGCTGGGTTTGGTAGCGCTGGTTGTATTGCTGTTCCTGCAGAACTGGCGCTCCTCACTTATACCTATTCTGGCTATCCCGGTTTCCATACTTTCAACCTTTATATTTTTTATACCGCTGGGCTTTACGGTTAACACGCTGACTATGTTCGGTTTTGTGCTGGCCATTGGCATTGTGGTGGATGATGCCATTATTGTGGTGGAGGCCGTGCAGCACTATATTGATCATGATAACATGTCGCCTAAAGAAGCAACTTATCAGGCCATGAAGGATATTTCAGCGCCGGTGGTAGCCATTGCGCTCATCCTGGCGGCAGTGTTCGTGCCCGTGGGCTTCATACCGGGCATTGTGGGGCGGCTCTACCAGCAGTTCGCCATCACCATTGCTATATCAGTTATATTTTCAGCGTTCATCGCGTTGTCATTAACGCCTGCCCTGTGTACGCTGCTCCTGAGGCCGAGCCACGCTAATAAGAACTCTTCAAGCTGGCTCGATAAGTTTTTTTCTTACTTCAATGCCTGGTTCGACAGAGTAACCATCAAGTATCAAAACGGGGTAAAACGGGGTATTAAATATTCGAAATTTGTTGTACTTATACTGGCTTGCATCTGCGCCGGCACCTACCTTTTATTCAAAACAAAGCCGTCGGGTTTTGTACCATCCGAAGATGGCGGCCGCTTGTTTGTGACATTTCAGCTGCCCGACGCCTCTTCCACAACCCAGTCGGTAAGGGTTATGGAAAAGCTGATGAAAGTATTGAGCACTACACCCGGTATTGCACATTATGTAGCCGTATCAGGTTTTAACATTCTTAACGGCGGTGCCAATTCAAATACAGGTTCTATGTTTTGCATGCTGAAACCCTGGGATGAACGTACCACGCCTGAGACCAAGATTGAAGGCTTAACGGCTGTTATTAAAAAGAAGGTGGCAAAAGCGGGCATCAAAAATGCCAACGTAGTGGTTATACAGCCGCCGCCTATCAGGGGCATAGGGCTGGCGGCCGGCTTCAGTATGCAGATAGAGCAGGGCAGTTCAACGGATGATATTCATGCCTTTGAAAAAACTGTAAAGAAGTTTGTTGCAGCAGCGCAAAAGGTGCCGGCTGCATCAACAGCATTCAGTTATTTTTCGGCACACACGCCAAGCTATGATCTCACTGTTGACCGCGAAAAATGCTCAAAGCTGGGCGTAAATATTTCGGATGTATTTACCACCATGCAGGCTTATATGGGCAGCTTTTTTGTAAACAACTTTACGCTGTACAACCGCACCTACCATGTGGTAGTACAGGCCGATACTTCCTACCGGGCAATGGTTTCAAACATCAATAAATATTATGTACGCAACCAGGCTGGCACTATGGTGCCGCTGGGCAGCGTCATCAGCTACAAGCCAACCATTGCAGCACCGCTCATTGCACATTTTAACATATTCCGTTCTGCAGAAGTGGATGGGAGCATTCCTCCGGGTTACAGCAGCGGGCAGAGTATTGAAGCCTTAAGAACCTTGGCAGCCAGAGCGCTGCCGCGTGGCTATACCTACGAATTTTCGGGTTTAAGCTATGAAGAAATCAAGGCCGGCTCTTTAACATTGTACATCTTTCTTTTCTGCATCATATTTGTATTCCTGTTTCTGGCAGCTTTGTATGAAAGCTGGTCGGTACCGTTTTCGGTAATGCTGGCAGTGCCTGTAAGTGCCTTTGGAGCTATACTTGCACTTACCTGTATCCCTACACTAACCAACAACGTTTATGCGCAGATCGGGCTCATTACACTGATCGGCCTATCGGCAAAAAATGCTATTCTGATTGTGGAGTTTGCCAAGATAAGGGTTGACAGGGGAGAAGAGCTTATTCAATCAACACTTGAGGCAGTACGTTTACGCCTCCGGCCAATTATCATGACTTCTCTGGCGTTTATATTAGGTGTATTACCCTTAGCACTGGCAACCGGTGCAGGTGCGGCATCCAGAAACACTATCGGCGTAACTGTGCTGGGCGGAATGATTGCTTCATCAACTATATCCATTTTTATCGTGCCGGTGCTGTATGTATTGTTCACCCGGTTTTCGTATGGCAAAAAGGAACTGGACTGGCTGCAGGCTCATCATGAAGATTTAATGGAAAAAGCGAGAAAAGTAGAACAGCAGAACATTGACCCTGAACTGGAGTACGAAATAGCCCAGTCGAAAGCCGAGCATGAAGCCAGCAAAAATTCGTAATACTATCCTGTGTAAAATATTTACCTTATACAATGTTGTATAATACCTGGCGATTAGTGCCTTGATTATTGATGACAATGGTTTAATGCTGACAGACACCCGTTCAGCTGGCAGCGCTGGCATAGCATTCACAATAATAATGATGAAACCGGGCAGGAACCCATCTGCCGTTAAGCAAATTATTCCTACAATCTGTCACCCGGAACAGTCCGGAAGGACTTAGCTTTGACAAAGCTATATGCAGGCATAGCCACTCTTTAAATCAATTTGCCAGTCGAAAAACAGAAGCTTATTGCCATTTAACTGTTACGCTAAGTAATATACTGGCATCAATCCGACGCTCATTTAACTTTACATATTAGTTTAACATTGTAAGTTAAATTAATTCCTGATATACCAGTCAGTAACCATAAGGTTGAATAAATTGATAACTCATTGATTATAATGGCCGATGGTACAATGCATAGCAATAGTTTGTAAACAATATTTGCTAATTACATTTTTAAATGTAATTAGCAATATTATTAATATAAAATATTTTATATGGGATTTATAATCCCATATAGTGAATAATATTCCCCATATTGTTTCCGCTAAATCAATTATTACCTGATACTTATGTGTGGCAAACATTGATTGATTAAAATATTGCCTTTAATTTAAAAAATCCTGTGAAGTCATGTACAATGGCTGTTACTATAAAATCATTTATACAACAAACACATACATTTTCCTTGATAAAATCAATCAATACGCATGTAAATTACAATAAATCTAACCGTTTGTAATTGTGACTTAGTTTCGCATTACCTCCATGTACTGCTGGCGGCATAATTTGACGACGTGCATAAGTTTCAGTGCAAAGCTGTTTTTAAAACAGGGCAACATGCTGTTTTCGCTGAATTGATAATACTTTACAAAAAATAAATATTTTTTGTAGATAATGTATATATTAATGTATATTTTTGACATATCGAAAAATTGAGACCGTATTGAATAAATATGGTTCCTCATTTTGATTAAACTGATACATTAATAATAACTGTATAGCTTCTTTCCGCTTTAGGTACTCATTCTTTCAAGTTAATATAAGTTATACAGTTTTGTTAATTTATTAACTTATAAATAAAGATTGCTGTCTCGTGCTGCAAAATTCTAAAATCCCGATGTTCTTTATTTGCGGTATAGCAATTGTAAGTGTGTGAATAGAATTAACAGAAATATTTATCACGAAAATTAAATAGCTGAATTATGCAAACACGATACCTTTACCTGCTACGTTTCGTACTTGCCATGAGCGATTTGCTTATAGTGAACATATGCTTCATAATTAGCCTATATCTGGCAAACAGGCATTCAGGCCATATCAGCACTTTAAATATTCACTTAAACATTCTTTTAACTTCAAATTTCATCTGGCTGTTAGCCAGTAGCATGTCCAGGCTATATAGCAAGTCAACCATTTTAAAGCTTGAGTCAATTTACAAAGGCACCTGGAAAAGTGTAGTGTTTTATGAAAGCATGTTTTTAGGGTACGTATTTTTTATTGATCAAACTATTTTCTCAAGGTATTTTATTCTGTCATTATTTGTACTGGTGGCTTTTGCATTCTTAGTGAGCCGATTTATAGGTACTGCGCTTGAAGAAAAATTAAAGCATTATTTTTCTATACGCAAGGCCGTTGCTGTGTTGGGTATGAATCAGGGCGGCTACAAGCTTGCCGCTTACCTTGAGCAACATAAAAGCTTTGACTTTAAGGGATTTTTAGAAGATGACAGCTTGTATGCAGATGAGCATGGCGAATTGGTATCTGTTGCCTCTACGCAATTTAAAACAGCAGCTATATCAGGTATCAATGAGGTTTATGTGTCGCTTACGCCGGATAAAATGAATGACGTAAAAGAGCTGATGCTGGAAGCTGAGAAGTATTGCGTTCGCCTGAAATTTGTTCCTGACTTCAGCAACACCGTATCCCCGTTCAAGGTTGATCACATGGGTGGCTTTTCTATATTAAGCGTAAGGAAAGAACCCCTTGAAAACGTTGAGAACCGGTTTCAAAAACGTGTGTTTGATGTTTTATTCAGCTCATTTGTCATCGTGTTTTTGTTAAGCTGGCTTTATCCCATCATTGCATTAATTATAAAGTATCAGTCTCCGGGCCCGGTTTTATTCAAGCAGCTAAGAAGCGGCCGGGACAACAAGCCGTTCTATTGCTACAAATTCAGGAGCATGAAGGCTAACCATGGCATTGAGCACAAACAGGCAAGTAAGGATGACGACCGTATTACACCCATAGGGAAGTTTTTAAGGCGCACCAGTTTAGACGAGCTGCCACAGTTTTTTAATGTATTGCTTGGCAACATGAGCGTAATGGGCCCCCGGCCGCACATGCTGGAGCATACAGAGCAGTACAGGGCGATTATTGATCAATACATGGTTCGCCAGTTTTTGAAACCCGGCATTAGCGGCTGGGCACAGGTTAACGGTTTCAGAGGTGAAACCAAAGAGCATAACCTGATGAAGAAACGGGTTGAACATGACATATGGTACATGGAAAACTGGTCGGTTATGCTTGATGTGAAAATATTATTCCTGACTATCTTAAACATGATTAAAGGCGAAGAAAACGCTTATTGACCAGATAAAAAAATCTTCTGGCTTCAAGGTGCTGTATTTGTTTTGATATAATAAACCCGCTTTATTTAAAGCCGGGTTTATTGCGCTGATAACCCGTTATCAATATGTGGCATAAACTGCTGTACAGCAGCGTAATAAATTTGTGAACTTTTTATAAAAGTCAACAACTTTTTATAAAAAATAAAACTTTATTGCCTGTAGCTTGTCTTTATATACAACGAGTGATGCATTAATTTACATTTGATTCATCTCATATCAATGCGCAGCAAATTCTCGAAAAGATTATAGTATATTCTTTGCTGAAAGATGAAATATTGAAATTTATAACTGCACGCCCGATCCTCCATCAGATTGAATAACTGAATTAAATATACTACTTCAACGTTTAATGAAAAAAGCATATGTTATTATGGCTCATAAAGCGCCCCGCCAGCTTTATCGCCTTGTTACAAGACTCAACGACGGGAACTCTGAATTTTTTATTCACATTGACAGCAAAGCTGATATTCAGCCATTTGAATTTATTAAAGATTTAGGCAGCCAGGTACATTTTATTGAGAGGTTTGATGCAACCTGGGGCGGATATGGAACTATTAAGCCCTTTATGCGGGCATTGAAAGATGTAAAATATGCCTCTGCCCGATTTGATCGCATTCTACTGCTTAGCGGTCAGGATTACCCCATTAAAAGCAATCATGATATTGATGAGTTTTTCAGGAATTCATCCTATTCAAACTTTATAGATTATTTTCCTATTCCCAACTATACCAAATGGCAGGGAACAGACAGAGGCGGTCTTTACCGGGTTGATAAGTACTACTTTGGCACTAAATGGTATCAAATATTAGCTTCGAAGACACTTAATTTTTTATCGGCTTATATTCCCTTGCTGAAAAGAAAAGCTCCTTATGGAATGAAGCCATACACTGGCCAGACCTGGTGGAACCTGGATATGTATGCCCTGAATTACATATTGGATTTTGATGCCAGGCATCCACAATACATGGAATTTCATAAAAATACGTTTGTGGCAGATGAACTGTTTGTGCAGATGATTATTGGCAACAGTACAGATGAAAAACTGTTGAACAGCATAGAAAACAGTGAGAAGCGCTTCACTATCTGGGAAATGGCTACCAGCGCTCATCCGAAAATGCTTGGCCGGAATGACATGGAAGCCATCAGGGCATCAGATGATTTGTTTGCCAGGAAATTTGATGAAAGCGCAGACGAGGAAATACTAAACATGATTGACAGGGAAATTCTTTTTGCCGATTCTCGGGTTCGACCTGCACTGGCTGGAAATTAGTCATCTTGAATAGAGCAAGTACTGATTGCATATAAACCCATTAATAGCTTTGAACGGATTTACAAGAGCTTCAGTAAAGCATAGTTATAAATTTGAATGTTATTTGCAGCAATAGTGTCTGAAAGGCAGGGCAACAATAGTTTCATTGGATTTTAAACACAAAGCTGCTGCTGATAAGCACTTAATAATCAGCGGCGATTTACAGAGTATATTGGTTAATTAATATTCACTGCTATTCAAATTATTTACGTTGCTGTTTAAAGTGTAACCTTTAATTATAAATAGTTAATTTAACTTACTATTTTGTGCTGGTAAACATGCTTATAAAAGCCGCTTATTTATACTGAATTGATTTATACAAAAAGCAGTTATCAACGTTTTACTAAAATTCATCTCTTCAGGTATAATATTTGTTAAAAAAGGATTAAGTAAACATAATTAATAGAAGTTTGCAAGTTTATGTATAGCAACAATGTCCGCAGACATATATTACATTACAACAGGTACTAAAACTTTACTGCGGCATAAGTGTTGATTTTAATGTTGGGTGCTGATAAAATACCCATTTGCCTCAAGAAGAAATTCTCAATATTATTCACCAAATATCAAACTGTTATGAAGAATGCAATTGTTATTTGTTTAAGTTTATTGATGCTGGCAAACTTAAACGTCAGTGCTGGAACAACAAGTGTTCCCCCATTGCCTAAAAAGGCTGTGCGTAAAGGTGTAGTGTTATCGGTTAATGAACTGAAGAAGAATCTTGAATTCGATTTTTCAAGATCTGTTGTCAGAACAGTTTACTATTCCCGCCTGGATCAGCTGGCTCAATTACTGGTAGAAAAAAACTCGCCTGTGGCACTACGCGGCTACGCAGACTCTATCGGCTCATTCAAGGGTAACTGGCATTTATCTGAAAAGCGTGCCAACGATGTAAAAAACTATCTTGTTAAAAAAGGCGTAAATAAGGATAAAATCATTACAACAGCTTTTGGCAGTACCAAGCCGATTGCAACCAATAAAACTGCTCAGGGACGTCAAAAAAACAGAAGAGTAGAAATCAATATAGTAGATACCAACGACAATTCATAATGCAAAAACAGAAACCAATCTTATTATTATCAGCAATTTTTATTTTATGCCAGTTACTGATTTCATCCTGCGGAAGCGTTAGAAAATCAGAGTATTTTGCAGACCAGGGGGATGCACTTATACGCTCTTCGAATGTTGCACCGCAATCGCTGCTTCAGCCAAACGATATTATCAGTATTACGGTAAGCAGCCTTAATCCAAACGCAACCCTTATTTTTAATACGCCCAATATTGCCAACGCTACCGCCACTACTTCAACAGGAGGATATTTACAGGCTCCTGGTTATTTGATTAATCAGGCGGGTAACATCGAATTTCCGGTTTTAGGAGAGCTCAAGGTTTCCGGAATGACCACCGACCAAGTAAGATTAGCTATAACCAAACAGCTGATTGATAAAAAATTATTAGTAGATCCTACAATTGTGGTACGCCAATTGAACTTCAGGGTAAGTGTGCTGGGAGAGGTTAGCCATCCTACTGTTATCACCGTTCCAAGTGAAAAAATTTCACTGCTGGAAGCTTTGGGCCTTGCAGGCGATATCACAATATTTGGGCGGAAGGACAGGGTTATGGTAATCAGAGAGGAGAACGGCCAGAAACGTGTTAAGCGGCTTGATTTAAATTCCACAGAGCTTTTCAACTCGCCGTATTATTATCTGCAATCCAATGATATTGTTTATGTTGAGGCCAATAAAGCAAAGGTTAATAACTCTTCTCAGGGAACATTGCTTATACCAATAATTTTAAGTGGGCTTTCCATTATTGCAGTCGTTGTTGATGCAATAGTAAGAAGATAGTATATTTATATCTAATAAAAATAATAGCATGAGTTTGATCAGGAAACCAGTAACCGACGAGAAAAAGTCGAACGTGGTTGAGTACACTTTTAAATTGATTCCCTATTGGCCCTTGTTTTTAACATTGGTTGTGCTGGCTGTAGCAGGCGCCTGGTTTTATTTAAAAACCACGACACCGATGTATGAGACCACAGCAAAAATTTTGATTAAGGATGACAAAAAGGGTCCGGAAAATTCCAAAACCTTTGAAGCGCTTGACATCATATCGCCTAAAAGAACTGTTGATAACGAGATAGAAGTTATACAATCGAAGGATCTGATTTACAATGTAGTCAAAGATTTAAGTTTATATGCGCCCGTTTACGAAGAACACAGCCTCAGAGACGAGTTGGCCTATAATACATCGCCGATTGTTGTTTCGACAAATGATCTGTCAACATTAAAGCGCACCAAGAAAATATATTTTCAGGTTAAAGGAACGGAGGTAGTACTTAACAACAAGGCAAGGTACCCGCTCAACAGGCTGGTTGCAACACCTTACGGTAACTTGAAATTCAGCAAGAATCCGCACCTGACGGATGCTCCGGAGACCAACGTTTTCTACTTCACGCTATTGGCGCCTAAAAAGGTCACTTCATCTTTATCATCAAGGCTTAAAGTCAGTTCTGCCAACAAGTTATCAACCATAGTTGATTTAGAGTTGAATGATGAGAACCAAGACAGGGGTGAGGATATACTTAACGACGTAGTTAAAGAATACAACCGTTCCATTATCGAAGAAAAAAACCAGCTTGCCGCCAACACTGATAAGTTTATTAATGACAGGCTGACAACCGTTGAAAACAATTTGCTGGCCATTGAACACAAACAGCAAAGCGTTAAATCAAATAAAGGGGCCGTAGATATTGGCACACAAGGAAAGCTTTACTTAGAAAACGTAAGTACCAATGACCAAAAGGTGAGCCAGATCAATATGCAGTTGTCCGTGTTGAAGCAGGTTGAGAGTTACGTAAGATCAAACAATCTTTCTACTGGTGTTGTGCCATCCACTTTGGGCGTTGAAGATGCAGGTTTAACGCAAATGGTAAAGAACATTTACGAATTGCAGCTGGAAGAAGAAAGCCTGAAGAAAACCACAGGTGAAAACAACCCTATGGTAGTGACCCTGAGAGATAAAATTGAAAAGATTAAGCCGCAGATACTTGAAAACTTACAAAGCCAGCGGCAAAGCCTCATGGCCAGTAAAGGCGATTTAAATACAACCAACCAAAATTATTCGTCTGTATTATCGTCAATACCGGCCACTGAAAAAAACCTGGTTGACATTAACAGAGAGCTTGATATTCAAAGCGGCATTTATACGTTTCTGCTTCAAAAGAAGGAAGAAACTGCCTTATCTTTTATTTCAAATGGCGAAGCCAGCAAAGTTGTTGAAAAGGCCGAGTCATCTGAGTTTCCGGTTAGTCCGAAAAATAAAATCATATACCTGATTGCTGTTTTTGCTGCACTCATGCTTGGCGTAAGCTTTACCATGACCAAAGAATCGGTACGGCCTCATATCATGTATCAAACTGAGATAGAGAAGCTGACTCAGGTGCCGGTTATCAGCGAAATTGCCGCAGGCGAATCTAATAGCCCTATTGTTATCGGCAACAACCAACGCACCTTAATTGCCGAACAATTCAGGCGATTGCGCACTACCTTGAGTTACCTGGGTATAGGCGGCGCTAAGAAGCGTATTATGGTTACCTCGGCCATATCAGGCGAAGGGAAGAGTTTTGTGGCGCTGAACCTTGCTGTCAGTTTAGCATTAACAGGAAAAAAGGTTGTTTTATTGGATTTTGATTTGAACAAGCCAACTCTACACAACAAATTACAGGTTAAAAAAGATATTGGCATAACTGATTACCTGGAAGGCAAAGCCACAGTTGATGCTATTATTAAGCCTACCGACGTTAATGAAAATCTGCATTTTATATCAGCGGGCAATCTGGCGCAAAATCCATCAGAGTTGATCACCAACGGCGCTCCCGAAGATTTGCTGGCTAACATTGATGATTTATACGATTATGTGATTATAGATGTAGCGCCGGTTGGCCCGATATCCGATGCTTACATTTTATCGCCGCTTTGTGATGCTACGCTATATATTGTAAGGCATGCTTTTACGCCAAAAACTTTTGTAGAGCGCATTGATAAAAATAATGTTTTAAACAAACTTAATAATGCCGCTATCGTATTCAATGATGTATCAGTCCGCAACTTTGGTAATTATGGTTACGGTTATGGGTATGGGTATGTTTACGGTAACGATGCACAAAAATAGAGGATAAACAGTTCTCTGACTTAATACAATATAGATCCCGGATGCAGATTAAAATCTGCAGCATAGCCCTCCTGTAATTAAGGAAACAGTTTTTTATATACTGTTTTTTTAAAACGGCACTGCATCAAGCAGTGTACTGAAAGGCGGATACTTAAGCATATATTTGTTGATGGCTATCAGCTATTAAACAGGCTTAAACCGAACAGGCTATAATTGTAATTTAAATGGATAAGAAAGTTTTAAAGTGGAATTTTATTTTTCAATATGGTTATGTAATAACCAACATTATAAATTCCTTAATTTTATTACCATTTTATCTTAAAAAGATTGACGCCTCAACCCTTGGGGTGTGGTTAGCTACCGGTAACATTTTAGCATGGATGACTTTAATTGATCCGGGTGTAGGGGAGGTGTTGCAGCAAAAAATAGCAGAATTGCTGGGCAGAAACCAAAAGGCGGAAATCGGTAAAACAATTGGATCGGGTTTAATAGCAGCAGGCGGTATTTTGCTTTTATCGGTCATTGCCGGGTTTATATTTTACTCGTTAATCGGCGTAATTATCAATAAGGATGTTACTAAATACCCTAATTTGCAGATAGCCCTGCTGGTATCTATCATTTCAACAGGTATGTCGCTTACGTCGTTTGCCATGTCGGGTATTAACCAGGGGCTGCATAATGCAGCTCAGGTAGCCATCAGTTCTATTTCCGCCAATATTTTATTTCTGATCATCAATATCACTTTTTTATTGCTTGGCTTTGGCATACTTTCTATTGCTATTGCCAACATGCTGAGAGCGTTATTTATTAACGTTTACAATTATGCCACGCTGAAAGTGGTATTGAACAGAGAGAATATATCAATCATATTTTTAAAATCTCACTTCAAATCCTTTATCAAAATATTTACATTTACCTCGCTAGGCAGCATCATCGGCGGGTTATCGGCCAGTATGGATACCATATTTCTGGCGCGCTTTATCCCGCCCTCGATGATTACGATATTTGAGATTAATAAAAGGCCGGTACAGCTTACCGGGTCATTGGTTGGCCGTCATTCTGTTGCATTAATGCCTACCATTTCACATGCGCACGGAAAAAATGATCGCCATGGAATCATCAGCCTGATTAATTCTCAATTCAAGTATTACTCTTATGCAGCGATGTTTATTGTATTCGCCTTTGTATTCAACTATCGTGATTTAATCAACGTGTGGACCGGAAAAAATAGTTATGCCGGCAATTTTATTATATATCTGTTATTGGCCAATTTTTTTTTCGGACTTATCGGCTATTTCATGTCAAACATAGCATACGCTCTTGGTGATATAAAAATCAACAGTTTAATCAACATCCTGAAAGGCCTGATATTAGGAAGCCTTTATTACTTCGCTGCCAGAAGTTATGGCATACCCGGAATTTTATCAGTAATGCTCACCGGCAGTATCATTATTGATTTTTGCATATTCTCATACCGGTTATACAGACTGGGCTATCTTGACACAGGGCTGATAAAAAATACTTTCAGTTTGTGGGCAATTATTATTCCGGCACTTGCTGCGGCAGGGCTGGGATGTGATTGGCTTACACATACTTTGGTTTCACCGCCCTTGCACATTGTTAAAATATTGCTTAATGGCACTATGTTTACCTTGCTTTTTGTAACCATAGTTTTAGCCCTTGACCCTATATTGAGAAACAACCTGCTTGAAGCTGCCAAAAATTATGCACCTCTGAATACGTTTATAAAAAGCAGGAACTTAAATAAGCAAAATTTAGAAAACATTGCCCAGGCAACAATAAAAGAATAATATGGCAAAATTGGTAGTAATGATACGTGTTAAGGACGGAATCTTCTTCGTGAATGAATGGCTTGCCTGCTATGAAAAACTCGTTGATGAGATAGTGGTACTTGACAACGGCTCTACCGATGGCACTTATGAAGTATTAAAGGAGCACCCGAAAGTAGTTGATGTTATACGCACTGAAGGTTACAACGAGGGGCGCGATAAGAACTTGATGTATGAGCATGCGCGCAAACGCAATCCCGACTGGTGTTTGTGGGTTGATATTGATGAGATTTTTGAGCCGCAGCTTACCCGAAAGCATTTTGACCGATTAATGAAAAGCAAGCTGGTAACCCGCTTTGCTTTCAGAAGGTTTCATTTCATTGACCGTACCTTTTTTGCAGGTTCGTGGTTTTATTTAAATTATTCTTCCGGGCACGACAGGATGATGTGGAAGGAAAACGCATCCGGATACTTTGAAAATTTTGTTATTGATTCACCTAATGTAAAGGGTATCAAAGGGCTTAAACTCGGCACTAATTTCAGGTTAAAGCATTTGGGTTACATTAATAAAGCGCTGGTAGATAAGAAAGCTGAAATTTACCGGAACATTATACCCGATAAAGAGGATACCATACAAAGCATGTACCTTGAAAATGAACGTAAGATCAGGTGGATTGATAACAGAAGGGATGTCAGGGTTATATCGCTTAACTTACTGCTCGATACACTTAAGGTAATGAATTATGTGCCTAAAATTAAAAGCAAAGTTTTTGGTATATTAAAATTAAACAAAGTGCAGTCTGCTGCATAACCGCTTACTGGCTCAGAACGCATCATGAACCGTATTATAAAATTATTTGGCTATCAGTTTTATGTAAGGGAATTCCTGATCATATTTTTTGCCTACCTCATGATGGAGAACATTTTTTCATGGCTGGTAATGCCTAACTCCGTAGTGCTATTGATGTTTGAAAAAGTAACGAGTTTGGTGATTTTTGCAGTTGTATTATATGAGTTTGCGAACCTGCAAACCAATGAAAAGATTTATGTGGGAATATTTTGCCTCGTTATGCTACGGCTGGTGTTCCAGTCGCTTATCGGGTACGGGAAGGTATTCGAGCAGCTTACTTTATATACCATCCTGTTTCCAGTAATTTATACGGTTTTCATTAAGTATGTATCCCGTTCATGGGATTTGGATCTGCTGGAGTTTCTGGCTAAATTTTACCTGGCAACATACGTTCTGATAATGATCATTTATGGCCGCGGGTTTTCGTTCAGTTTGGATAGTGTTGACATGGACGATTATGGTCCGTTCTCAGGCGACAGCCGGATTATACACGCCAGGTCCATCTTCATGATGATTATACCGCTGCTGTGGTATTTTAACAAGTTTATTGAAAGCAATAAAATTAAACATCTGCTCATCTTCTTATTCTGCCTTGTTATTATTTTCATTCATCAGCACAGATCGGTGTGGGCAAGCGGCATTGTAGCCATGCTGGTGTATCTGTTTGCCTTATTTAGAAACCAGTATGTGTCCGTTCC
>CAXTCH010000036.1:0-14182 GCA_964241945.1 uncultured Mucilaginibacter sp. | reverse complement strand
GCCCGCAACCCCTTTCAGGAAAAAAGGCACAAAAGCCATTTGGTTAGCATCGGCAATCCGTTTAAATACTGAGCTAAAATCTGATATTAGCTGAAAAGGAATAATGGAAGGCAACTCCATCCCCATTAATGCCATCTTTGCATTCGGGTATTTAGCTTTTACCTTATCGATAATAGACTGTAAATTTTTTGCGGTTGTTTGAGGTGAAATGCCCCGTAAAATATCGTTAGCGCCCAATTCCAGAATAAAAATATCAACCGGCTGATTGAGCCAGTAGTTTATTCGATTAAGGCCACCTGCGGTGGTGTCGCCGCTGACGCCGGCATTAAATACTTTGTACTCAAACCGGTCTTGATTGAGCTTTTGTTGTATCAAAGCCGGAAATGCTTCTTCAGCTGCGTTCTTCAAACCGTACCCCGCGGTTAAACTATCTCCAAAAAATAATATAGATTTCATTACTGATTAATTGCATTCGCCCGTTAATGATGTCGGGTACCGTAGGTAGTCAATATTTGTGCTATAATGATTAAATTTGAGGATATACCTATGATTGGTACAAAATGTCATGTCTGATTATCATCCCGTCCATATCTTAAATTACTTACGCCAAATTCTGCTTCCTTTGCCGGCAGTTTCTGAAAAGCTATATTTAAACTCACCAATTTTTTACGTGCAAAAGAAAATAATTTGCCGGATAAGAGAAGATGGGACAACATTGGTTTTGTACCATCATGACCGGGATAAGTTACTCAAATCAAATCCCGAGGTTTATTTTATAACTGAGCATTATTATAATTATCCTTATGTGCTGGTCAACCTGCCTTTAATCAACCTCAATAATTTAAGTGCGCTTGCAATTAACGCCTGGAAGTTACGTGCATCAAAAAGTCAATTAAAAACGTATGAGTTGCAAAAAGGCAATTAAAGTGCCGTTATTGAAATTGATTAATGATTGAAACCGTATTACATACGTTTGTTATCCCCGCTTACAAAAAATCGCCCTACTTGGAACGGTGTGTGCAAAGTTTGTTGAACCAGACAGTAAAAAGTAACATCATCATCGCTACTTCTACCCCATCTGCGTATCTTCAAAATATAGCTAATAAGTATCAAATAGATTATGCTGTAAATCCTGTTGCCGAAAGCAGCATTGCTGCTGATTGGAATTTTGCGCTTCGGCAAGCCCAAACTTCATGGGTTACCATAGCGCATCAGGATGACATCTATCACCCCGCCTTTACTGAGCAGGTAGTAAAACGATCAAACGCAAATATATTAATCGCTTTTACCAATTATGAAGATGTAGTTAATGATGCTATACGTAAGGCTTCGCTGAACGCCTGGGTAAAACAAACCTTGCTGCTACCTTTTAAGTTTTCTTCTCAAATCAGCAATAAATTCATAAAAAAGTCCATTCTTGCTTTTGGCGATCCCATTTGCTGCCCTTCAGTTACCTTTCACAAAGCTAAGCTTCACAACTTCTTATTTTCGGCCGATTATACCTGCGCTCTTGATTGGCTGGCCTGGCTGCAACTGGCTAAAGCTGACGGGGCATTCGCTTACATTCCGAAAAAACTGATGCAGCACCGGATCCATCCAGGATCTGAAACTACGGCACAATTGCACAGCGGTGTTAGAAAAAAAGAAGAATTACAATTACTCGAGCAGATATGGGGACGCCGGATTGCACGGATAATAGGGCGTTTATATGCACTGGGCCATAAAGATAACTTGTAAAAGAAAGTCAGTTAAACTTTAACTATTGTCTCTACAATAATTAAAACACCCATTTTTTCAGTTGTGAGAGCAACGTTTTTTAAAAACGATATTGGACTATAAATGGAAAGAGCTATTCTCAATCAGTCTACAAGTTGCTACCTGCGTTAAAATAAAAATCCCCTGCCTCACAACAGGGGATTTTACCGCAACTGGTTAAAGCTGCAGAAACCTAAACCTTATCACACTTCAAATATCAGAAGTGTATATGAAGATTTTATGAATATCGAAACAATACTTACGCTACTGCTTTTACTTCCACGCCCGCTTTAGCTGCTTTTGGCGCTTTAATAGCTCCGGAGCCCTCTTTACCTCGATTTGAACGTGCTGTACGTGAAAATACCGACAGCTCGCGATTAAAAATGAACTTGAACAATAAACCCGTATATGAAGTATGATAGCCTAATTCTTCATAATGATCGCCACCGTAATTTTTAATTTTTGGCAGGTTATTCCAGGGAATGGAAGGAAAATCGTGATGTTCGTTATGATAACCTACATTAAGATTAACCAGGTTTAAGCGGCCATAATAGCTTTTGGTTTCTTGCTCGCCATGGGTTAAAAAGTGTTCCTGAATCCAGCGGGCACCCAGCGGATGCAAACCTACAGAGAAAAAGAAACTGATAAGCAAATAAACAATGGCTTTTGTACCCAGCAAATACGCGATGGCGGTTACAAAAATAATTTCCACTGCCCAATTTACAATGGTCCAGCGGTCAAACAATTTAATTTCTTTTAAACGGAAGGGACGTAACACCTGAAACACAGGGTAAAACAACAGCCAGATAGCTTTACCTACACTTGAATTGTCAATCAAACGGGCCTCCCAGTGGAAAGGCATATCGGCATCTAAAGATTCTACACCTTGAAAGCTGTGGTGCTTTAGATGGTATTTTTGAAAAGAAACAGAGCTCGGGAATAACAATGGCAAATTAGCCACCATACCGGCCCACAAGTTGGCTGTTTTATTTTTAAAAATTAAGTTATGTGAAGCCTCATGAATACAAACGTACAGGGTGTGGCAGGCAAACGCACCTACACAATAAGCTACACCCACATTCCACCACCAGCTGGCATCTCTTAACACGTATGCCAATACCAATTGTACTGCAACACATCCAGAAATGATCAAAAAAGTGTAAGGGTTGCGGCCAATCAGATCACGGATTTCAGGGTGTTCTTTAATAATTACTTTGGTTCTACCCTTGTGTGGTTCGCATTCATCCGACCACCGGAACGTTTTGTTTTTAGCCATCAGTTTAAAAAAATTAATTAGCGATTTATTACTTAAAACTGCTTTAGGTTTAATCTTATTGTTGAACTCCCTAAATATGCGGTTAAAATTTCGATTTTGAAATTTTTTAACACAAAAAAGGCAAGTACTTTTCAGTGCTTGCCTACGAATATTTTTCATAAAAGTTGCTTCATTTCAAGAAGAGAAACATGCGCACCTTTCTCTTTTCCTTTATAGCCACTTACGCAAAGTAAGCAAACCACCAATGGCAAAGCCTGCCAGTCCGGCTATCTTAATTGCCTTTTGTGTTGATTTAGACTTAGAAGTATACCCTCCCGATATTTTATTATCGGTGCCGGTAGGTTCAAATATGCTCCCATTGGTTACAGGTACAGGTTCGGCCTGCTTAAAGTAGTAATCCATTAATTTGGTTAGCGACCACTGTGTAACTCCGGGAGCGAAGAAGCGGCTCAACCGGGCTACGTAAGCCATTCCGCCAACAAACGTTGTTTTTTGCGGCTGTTGAGCCAACTTAAGTATGGTGTTGGCCACTTTGGATGTCGGTGTAACCGGTTTCATAGGTTTAAGCAGTTTACCGGTATAATTGGCTGCATGTGATGGTCCGGGCGTATCTACAAACGACGGATAAATATCACAAACATGGATGCCAGGATGGCAAATCAGCTCAGCACGCAGCGCTTGTGAATAACCCCGGACACCAAACTTGCTGGCTGCATACGCTACGGAATAAGGCAGTGGCACAAATCCGCCTACTGAATTTACATTGATAATTGTACCTGTACCCTGCCTTTTAAAAGTCGGCAAAACGGCATGCGCACCGTTAATAAAACCAATCAGATTGGTTTTGATCACCTGCTCGTGTACTTCAACAGGTATGGAATTAAATTCGCCCAAAGCGCCGATGCCAGCTACGTTAACCCAAACGTCTATACCACTACCAAAAATGCAGGCATCCTTGGCTAATTGCTTCACCGCCTGTGCATCGGTAACGTCAGTAACCACGGCAATAGCTTTAGCGCCAAGCCGGTCGCAAACGGAAACCACCTCATCCAGCGCATCTTTTTGCCGGGCGGCTAATACCAGCTTGGCCCCATGATTAGCGAAAGCCAGCGCTGTGGCCCGGCCTATGCCGCTGGAAGCGCCCATGATGACAACTGTTTGCTTATGTAACGGCTTATTTTGCTTAAAATACTGCGTGGTAATACTCATAATACTTTTATATGGTTTCCGGTAAAATTTGCTGATTACTGCACAAGTAATTGCGCCCAGTAAATTACAGATGGTTGAGAAATTTGTTTTTTCGTGCAGGTTAAGATTTGCAAATGGTTTACCGTATAAAACTGCCTGCTTAATTACCGCGATACCTGTCCGCTACTTTAATGCTTCCAGACACCAAATTTGCCTCTGCGGTAATCATCGTAGGCCTGTGCAATTTCCGGTTGTGTATTCATCACGAAGGGCCCTTGTGATACTACCGGTTCATTAAATGGCTGGGCATGGCCAAAAAGTAAGACGCTATCCACATCTGCTTTTATGGTTAACTGGTCGCCGTCATTGTTAAACTCTGCTAATTGTAATGCCTTTACCGCAATATCATTCACCACCAACTCACCACTGATAACATAAAAGAAAATGTTGTGATTTTCCGGTACAGTAATAGTCAGCTGTCCATCTGTTTTGAAATAAACGGTCGCCAGAAATATATCCACATCCGGCGTGAAAGCACCTTTCCTGCCCTCCCATTCGCCAAAGGTGAGGTGGAGCGTAACATTGCCGTTGTCGAGATTCACTTCAGGAACCTCATCCTTTTGTTTGCCTGCATAGAAAGGGTCAGCCATTTTCATCCGGGCAGGCAGATTAATCCAGAGCTGCAATATTTCCATATCGCCGCCCTGATTTTTGAACGCATCTGATGATATCTCAGCATGAATCAATCCACGCCCCGCGCGCATCCATTGTACTCCACCTGCGTTGATCACGCTTTCGTGGCCGCTGCTGTCTTTATGACTGATGTCGCCTTCCAGTATAAACGTCACCGTTTCCATGCCCCGGTGCGGATGCGGCCCGAAAGGTAAACCTTGATTATGCGGCGGATAAAACTGCGGCCCATGATGATTAAGAAACAGGAATGGATCAATATATTCAATCGAAGAAGTAGGCAGGGCACGGTAAGTAACTAAGTCGGCAATAGGTGCATAAATCGCCTGATGTATGTTTTTTATAGTTCGCATAGATCGTTAATCATGATTGATATGAGTGGTACATTGAAACCATTAAAATTGTGTGGTACGAATGTGAACATTAACAACATGGCGATTAAACGCAGCTTTTTTACACATCAAAATTTATTATCTCTATATTTGGTATTATATTTGACTTAGTGTATAATTTACACTTTAATTTATGATTACTCATACTTCTCACATAGTTCACAAACGCGTATTACGTATAGCCGTAGGTGTTATGTTCTTTTTTGCAGGACTGGTATTTGCCAGCTGGGCATCGCGTATCGCAACCATACAACAGCACCTGGGCTTGTCGGATGCTGCCTTGGGTGGCGTTTTGTTTTCAGTACCTGTCGGATTAATGCTCTCACTCCCCTTTTCAGGTTGGATTATTACAAAAATTGGCAGCCGTAATCTTTTGTTTTGCGCTTTAATTGCCTATGGTATAATACTGGTGGGCTTGGGCGCTGCACAAACGGTACCCCAACTTATAGCTTGCTTGGTGGCTTTCGGCTTTGCCAGCAATGCCACCAATATATCGGTAAACACACAGGCAGTAACCAGCGAGAAAGAATATGGCCGCCCTATACTGGCATCATTTCATGGCTTATGGAGCATGGCCGGCTTTGCGGGCGCAGGAATTGGGACTTTTATGATTGGTAAAGGTATTGTTCCTGAATATCATTTTGCCGCAATCATGCTGATTACAGTGGTAGGCGTAATCATCGGCTATAAATATCTGGCGGATGAAAAGGGGCCAGCAGATAATACTCCGGCTTTTGCAATGCCGGACCGTTCACTGATCAAATTGGGCATCATCGCCTTTTGCTCGTTAATTTGTGAAGGCGCTATGTTTGACTGGAGCGTTATTTATTTCCGTAAAATAATTCATGCGGAGGGCGCCTGGATGGGCGCCGGTTATACTGCTTTTATGTGCACTATGGCCACCGGCCGTTTCATTGCCGACTGGTTTGCTCATCGCTTTGGTTTAAAATTCACGCTGCAAATGAGCGGTGTGCTCACTGCTATCGGGTTGTTGATTGCTGTATTTTTTCCTTATATGCTTACCGCTATAGCCGGTTTTCTGTTGGTTGGGTTTGGCGTTTCTTCTGTAGTGCCTATGGTGTACAGTGCCGCAGGAAAATCAACCACTATGGCTCCTGGTGTGGCATTGGCGGCCGTATCAACCATAGGATTTGCAGGTTTTTTGGCTGGTCCGCCAATGATTGGTTTTCTGGCCGGTGCATTTAGCTTACGGGTTTCTTTTACCCTTATTGCTGTAATGGGTATGTGCGTGGCAGCTATCTCCACCAAAGCAAAATTATAAGCCCGCTATGTGACTTAAATTTCCTTTCCCATATTTAAATCTTCGCCGTTGGGATTAATTACATAGTCGTGCACTTCTGTGTCGTTTTTCAGAATAAAAGTTAACCGTTCTTTGGGTAAGTCAATATCCAACGACATCGTAGCCAAAACATCAGGCAGGTTTTCCATAATACGGCTTACGCTATGCGCAGGTGGCACGTTAATTAAAATATCATTTCCCTGAGGCTCGATTTGCCAGTCGCGCACATTAGCATTCTTTAATATTTCAATCCACTTTTCTTGGTAAAGGTTCATAAGAGTTATATCTGATTATCTGTACCCATAAATAAACTTTCTAGTGTAAAGGTTTTATGCAGCAATTAAAAATCAGATTATTGAATCTAAGTAGTTCCGCAGTTACAAATAAAGAAGGTATGCTTGACAGCAAGCATACCTTTATTAATTCAGGATAGGAATTATTACTGTTTATAAAATTTATAAGATGTTGTGGTTTTGTAGGTCTGCCCTGGCTTCAATTCCGTTGTCGGAAAGCTGGGCTGATTTGGTGAATCCGGATAATGCTGGGTTTCCAAAGCGAAAGCAGTACGATGCCCATCTTTGGCGCCATTTAACAAAGTGTTATTTCCTTGCATAAAATTACCAGAGTAAAATTGTACACCCGGCTGATCGGTAAGCACTTCCATCCGGATATGGCTTTTATCACCCTGTACGCTGATGACCGGCGTTTGGACATCGTGTTTGCGGAGCACAAAATTGTGGTCATAACCTTTGCCATTCATCAACTGCGGGTCGCCTTCATTAATGCGCGAACCAATTGACGAAGCTTTTCTGAAATCAAACGGCGTATTCTCTACATTTTGCAGTTGACCGGTGGGAATCAATTTGTCATTTACAGGCGTAAACTGGTCGGCATCAATTTTAAGGGTATGCTCGAGGATAGATCCGCTGCCCGCGCCATTAAGGTTAAAATAAGAGTGATTGGTTAAGTTAAGAACGGTTGGTTTGTCGGTCGTTGCCTCATAGGTGATTTTCAAAGCGTTATCATTGGTCAATTCGTAAATCACTTTGGTAGTCAGCTTACCCGGAAAGCCTTCTTCTCCATCTGCCGAAACATAGGTAAGTTCTAAAGTGCGGGCATCTGTTTGTTTAGCATTCCAAATGTGGCTGTCAAATCCCTTTTTACCGCCGTGCAGCGCATTCGGGCCGTTGTTTACCGGAATGGAGTAAGATTTGCCTTCCAGATTAAATTTACCGTTCGCTATACGATTACCATAACGGCCTATTAATGCACCATAATAAGCCGATGCAGCATTCTTGTCTGTGTAAGCATCAACGTCTTTTAATCCTACTACCACATCAATTACATTACCTGAAGCCGAAGGCACAAGCAAACTTACCACCCGCCCACCGAAATTAGTGATGGCTGCCTGCATGCCGCTATCATTTTTCAAATAAAATAAATTGACTTCCTTGCCATCCTCCGTGTTGTTAAAGGCATCAGCCGCCGGTAATTGCCCTGTTGTAGAAGTAGTATTCATAGAATTTTTATTAGTAGAAGAAGTACAAGCTGCCTGCAGTAAGCTCGCGGCTATCATTGCAGTTGCTATGCCTTTAAAAGTAAGTTTATGTTTCATTGTATGGTCAATTGGTTAGAACAATGTAAATAAAAGCATTTAACAATTGCATTAACAACATTTAACTGTAAAATGTCTGTATAAATTTTCAGTTACCGTTTACGGCCCTATTTTTGCGCATAAATGCCGGAACTGGATATTGCAGGATTTCATTTGGTACAGATACGAATATTTACAACCAAACAACACCTACAGTAAATTGTAGTGGATATGAAATCTATACACGACAGCACAATTTCTTACAGTACTATTAATGGATAATTCAAAGAGCAGCGCAGCTGCGCCTATCACCAGTACAAGCTCTTTCAAAAGTCGCTTTATAGACACTTTTTCGGGTGTTTATGATGTTTATTTATTTATCGTCCGTTTTTTTAAAGAAGCTTTCACTCCTCCGTACGAAGTTAAAGAGTTAATTCGTCAGTGTTATCAAACGGGCGTACGCTCTTTAGCATTGATTACCTTAACCGGCTTTATAGTAGGTTTGATTTTTACCAAGCAATCCCGCCCTTCGCTTTCGCAATTCGGTGCTACTTCGTGGTTACCATCATTGGTTTCTATAGCCATTATGCGTGCTCTGGCTCCGTTAATTACGGCTTTAATTTCTGCCGGTCGTGTTGGCTCAAGTATTGGAGCCGAAATATCTTCCATGCGTGTAACCGAACAAATAGATGCAATGGAGGTATCAGGTACCAAACCATTTAAATATTTGGTCTGTATCCGGGTAATTGCCACTACCATCAGCATACCAATTTTGGCTATGTACGCTGCTTTTGTTTCTTTACTTGGCGCTTACCTGAATGTAAGTCAGAATGAAGGTACCAGCTACAGCACTTTTATGCAGCAGGTGTTTCAACCTTTGGGATTTATTGATTTTTACTCTTCGTTTGCGAAATGCGTTTTGTTTGGTTTTACAGTAGGTATGGTGGGTTGCTATAAAGGCTGGAATTCATCAAGCGGAACTGCCGGTGTAGGTAAAGCAGCTAACTCTGCGGTGGTAACTGCCATGTTTATGGTGTTTATTGAAGAAATTATTGTGGTGCAGATAACCGGCTGGTTCAGATAACAGTGTTATGGCTAAAAAAAACATCCATATAGATTATAACAACCCGGTCATCAATATTAAAGGCCTGCAAAAGTCTTTTGGCGATTACCATGTGTTGCAGGGCATCGACTTACAGCTATTTCAGGGTGAAAACCTTGTAGTGCTGGGCCGTTCGGGAACCGGTAAATCGGTGCTGATTAAAATCATTTCAGGTTTATTGAAAGCAGACAGTGGCTCGGTAAATGTCCTGGGTTACGATTTAAATAATATCTCGCCCGGAGACTTGGCGGAACTCCGCAGGCGGGTTGGCTTTTCTTTTCAGAACAGCGCCTTATACGATAGTATGACGGTGCGCGAAAATCTCGAGTTTCCGTTAGTGCGTAACGTTAAAAATTTACGCCGCCGGGAGGTAAAGCAAACTATTGAGCGGGTACTGGAAGCTGTAGGTTTAAAGCAAACCATCAACCAGATGCCTGCCGAGCTTTCAGGAGGGCAACGCAAGCGTATCGGTATTGCACGCACACTTATTTTACGCCCCGAAATTATGCTTTACGATGAGCCCACCGCCGGCTTGGACCCTATCACTTCTGAAGAGATTAATAATTTAATTAACCGCGTTCAGCAGCAGTTTAATACCACCTCCATTATTATCACGCACGATTTAACCTGTGCAAAATCTACCGGCGACCGTGTAGCGATGCTGTTAGACGGGCAGTTCAAACGCCAGGGAACTTTTGATGAGGTGTTTGATACCAACGACGAACGTGTAAAACAATTTTATGAATATAACTTTATCCACTAATATCACATGAGCAGTACAGATAACAGACGTGCAGCATTTGTTGGCTTGTTCATAGCTATCGGGCTGTTTATATTAATCCTCGGCATATTCACGCTCGGAGGACAGCAAAAAACATTCGTTTCCGGCCTACGGATTACTGCACGCTTCAGTGACGTTTCAGGCTTAATCAAAGGTGAAAACGTCTGGTTTTCAGGTGTTAAAATCGGTACCATCCGTAAAATTACATTTTCAGGTGTACATCAGGTGGATGTGGACATGAACATCGATGGTGCGGTGCAAAAATATATTCACAAAAATTCAGGTGCACGTATCAGTTCCGAAGGTTTTATTGGCAATAAAATCGTAGTGATTGATGGTGGTACTGCGGATGCTCCGGTAATACAAAATGGGGACATCTTAATGGCGGAAAAAATATTGTCGACCGACGACATCATGAAGACGCTGCAAAAAAACAATGAAAACTTGTTAGCGATCACCGGAAATTTTAAAAAGCTGAGCGGACAAATTGTGGATGGTAAAGGTTTGGTAGGTGAACTGATAGCAGATTCGGCGATGGCCATTAAATTCAGAGGCATTGTTGAAAATTTGCAGAATACCAGCGCAAGCACCCAACGTATGGCTGTAGAATTGAACCGTTTCAGCACCAAGATGAATAACAGAGGCGGCCTTGCAGATAAGCTGTTAACAGATACTACTGTTTTTGCCAAATTGCAAAATTCAGCAAATCAATTACAGGCCGCAACTTCAAAAGCCAGCGGCGTTGCCGATAATCTTAATCAAGCCAGCAGTAAATTGAACAACAGTGATAATGCTTTGGGCGTATTACTGAACGATCAGCAAACTGCCCAGCAGTTAAAAAGTACGATTAACAACTTGCAGTCAGGCTCAGTTAAACTAAATGAAGATTTGGAAGCCGTTCAACACAACTTCCTGTTAAAAGGCTTCTTTAAAAAGAAAGCCAAGCAAGAAGCTGAAATCAGAGAATTAGATTCAATGAAAGTTGCTCCGAAGAAAATCAAAGTGAAGAATTAAGTAAGAAATCTACATAAACAAAAGTGGCTTCAGATATCTGAAGCCACTTTTGTTTATGGACAGTTTTAAAACTTATATGTACATTAAGACATTACTCCATAAGGTGTAAGCAATACTCCATCATGATTATTGGTTACGCCGGTAGCATAGCTGTCGTCATCAATGAACAGTTTCTCGTTATCAATAATGATGTGATGACCGCTTACCCAAAAATCGCCTCTTACAATAAATACGGCATCTGGCTGCTGCGCTTCAATTTCATTGTAGATATGACTTTGCAGCGAATGAAATTCATTTTCAGGGAATTGATGTACATCTAAAAGCACCGTATCATTTTTAGTGATAATGGTGCGGTCAATGCTGGTTTCCGTTTTGTAACCCTCATCTGCAGCAGGTACATTACCCGATACATTAAACAGCGCTCCACCTTCAAGACTGATATTAGCATCAAAAACTAATGAGGTATGGTGCGGATCGTGCTTTACCGCAGGTTTGAAAGAGGTGATTTTCAGGAATTCAGTTTGCGATTCTTTATCCGCATAACTTACCGTAGCCTGATGACTGATATAAACGTTGGTGGCAAAAACAAATGCGTATTTCATGGTAGATTGAAATGTTTAAGTGTATGTCCTCATTAATATGAATTTCCTTCAAAATGTTTTACACATCAAGTTAAACTCATCAGTCTAATGTGTAACTGCCTGCATAAATTGTAATACCGCATACGTGGACAGCTGGCCGCCCGGACCTTTAATATTATAATCGAAGCCATGCGTTGCCCAGGGCAGTTGTAACCAGTAATGAGAGATGTGGTACCGGTTCAATTTGTCATTTAATCGCCTGCTATGGTCATAAGCCACCAATACATCGTTACCACCATGAATAATCAAAGTAGGCACTGTATGAGCGCTGATATATTCCACGGGCGAACTCGCTTTATACTTTCCAGGTATTTGCGGGTATTTACCGCCCAGGTATTTTTCCATAATCAACCGTGAGTCAAACACCAGGGGATTGGCCGGAACGGAATAACCCCAAACCATATCTGCCGGACCATAAAAATCAATAACGCCTTTGACACCTGCATTTTCGCCATTATATGCCGCCAGTAATGCAATCTGTCCACCGGCTGATCTTCCTAAAAGCACAAATTGGTTGGTATCAATATGCAGAACTGCAGCTTTGCTTTTTAGATAATTTAATGCTTGCCGTGTATCTTCAACCTGGGCCGGGTTATGATAACCCGGCGCCAAACGGTAATTGATAGAAGCTACTTGATAGCCGGCTTTTGCCAACTCGCTGTTTAATTCCGGCAATTGCCGACTATCGCCCCCGCTCCATGACCCGCCATGAACCACGACCACGCACGGCCGGTTACCAACCTTTTCTGCAAAATAAAAATCAAGTGTTAAGTTTTTGATTATGCTTGTTTCCTTCTCAGAATAAGAACTATAAATTAATGTCTTATAAGTTGTTACAATCGTTTTACTAAACATCTTTTGAATGCTGAACGGTTGTAATTGATTTGTGCTTACCGGAAATGCTTTACTCAATGCTTCCGGCAGCTTTTGAGATATTCGGTATGCGCTGACAATAGGTCGTGCCAGGAAAATAAGCGCCAGGCACCCTGTATACAAACCTGCAACACGGTACCGCTTAGCCCGTAGTCCGCTCACTATTAAAATTAGTATGGCCAGCATCCAAACCCAGCCGTATTCGGAAATAAAAATAGCAGCAATCCAGAACGGATAAGCGGGAGCTTTGAAAACAGTAAGCAGCGATAAAAGAAAAATAATGATTAGCAGAATAAAACGTATCATCAGGCAATAAAACGATTGGCGATAAAGGTAAACGAATTAGCCATAATTTGCGGCACCTGAGCCGATTCGTAAACAGATAAATCCTATATTCAGCCTGTAGAATTGATAAGCTAAGAATCAAAATCAAATGAAGAAGCTGCTGTGTTCGTTACTGTTGTTAGCTCCCTTAATTGCCGCCGCTCAAAAGTTTACTCGGCAGGATATAAAACGTTTTGAACAGGAAGCGAAACAGGTTACCATTGTGCGCGACAATTGGGGTATTCCTCATATCTATGGCAAAACCGACGCAGACGTAGTGTTTGGTTTAATGTATAGTCAGTGCGAAGAGAACTTTAAAGGTGTTGAACTTAATTATTTATACCAATTAGGGAAGCAGGCGCAGGCCGGCCTGAAAAATACGTTGTATACCGATGTGCAATTGCAGCTGATTGCGGACAGCACTCATGCCATACAGGAATACAAAAGCAGTCCGTTATGGTTTAAAAAGCTGATGGATGCATTTGCCGACGGTGTAAATTTTTATCTGTACAAACACCCGGAAACCAAGCCAATGGTGTTAACCCACTTTGAATCCTGGTACGCGCTGATGTTTACCGACGGCAGCGTAGCAGCCACCAGCACAGGCGGTATCAACCTTTCGGAAACTGAAAAATTTTATGGTGATTCTACATTGGTTATGGGCAAGATAAACCAGCCGTTACCTAGTTTGGAAGACGAAGTGTTTGATCGCGAAATGGGTTCAAACGGCTTTGCCATTGGTCCGTCTAAATCGGCAAGCGGCCATGCTATGTTGTATATAAATCCGCATGTGCCTTTTTATTTTCGTTCCGAAGTGCAAATGGTGAGCAACGAAGGTTTAAATGTATACGGTGCGGTTACCTGGGGTCAGTTCTTTGTATACCAGGGTTTCAACTCACATTGCGGATGGATGCACACCAGTAGCAATGCCGATGTTGCCGATTTATATGCCGAAAAGGTAGTAAAGAAAAACGGTAAATGGTTCTATGAATACAACAGTCAACTTAAGCCATTCATCACCCGTAAACTGATTTTTTATGAAAAGGATAGTGACAATTTAAAGCAAATCATCAAAAACGGTTATTATACACACCATGGTCCAGTATTAGGTAGCCGCAACGGGCGCTGGCTTACTCTTAAAGCCAATAATCGCTCCTGCCATGCGCTATTGGAATCATGGCTGATTACAAAGGACAATACGTTTACGGAGTATAAAAAAGCAATGAACTTATTGTCAAAGACTACTAACAAT
>CAXTCH010000035.1:10450-14390 GCA_964241945.1 uncultured Mucilaginibacter sp. | reverse complement strand
TCTTTACCCTGTCTATCGCCGGCTTGGGTAAATATACCAGCCAAGGTTCGTCCCTACTGGTAATGGCTATCCTGGGCGGCGCATTGGTGCCGGTTTTGCAAGGTGCAGTTGCCGATAGTATTGGTATTCAAAAGGCTTTATTCCTGCCGGTGTTGTGTTATTTGTACATTGTTTATTTTGGCTACTACTGCTGGAAACACCTCGGCCATGTTGAAGCCGGCGCCGTTAAAGGGGGGCATTAATATTGGGGTTCATGGTTGATGGTTCGTAGTTCATGGGAGTTATAAAAAAATAAGACGCCATGATTTATACCTATCAACTATGAACCATTAACCATGAACTAGGATGAAACTCAGCTTTGAACAAATATTTATGAACCTGGCTACTGACCTGGCCAGGCGCTCGCATTGTGTGAAGGCGCAGGTAGGGGCGGTACTTACTAAGGATACCCGTATTATTTCCATAGGGTATAACGGACCACCGGCGGGTACCCATAACTGCGACGAAGAATGGCCGCTTACGGGCTGTGCACGTGATGCTAAAGGCAGTTGTTCGCTGGCTTTACATGCCGAGGAGAATGCCATTTTGTACGCCTCTAAAAACGGCTCACGTTTAGAGGGAACTACTTTATACGTTACGCTATCACCCTGCCTACCATGCGCACGGTTGATTTACTCGGCAGGCATTAAGCATGTGATTTACAAAGATTCGTATGCGGCGTACAAAGGTTTGCTCAGCGATGAAGGCGTTGACTTTTTAAATCGTTTCGGGGTGACTACGGAGCGGTTTGAAGTGCCGGCTGTGGTATAACCAGCTTTCTTAATACATTTATTATTACATAGAAAGTGAGTTAAGGCAATTGCCTGTTCTTCTTTCCTTTGAGAGGTAAGATTGTGCTGACCCTATAAATAGCTCTATTTAAGGGGGGTGCTATTCCCTTGCATCTGTTACTTCTTCAAAAACGGCTCCAGTTTATCCAATGCAAACTGCAATTGCTCTCCGGGAGTCAGGTTAGTATTGTCTAAAATAATCGCGTCCTCAGCCCTTGTAAGCGGACTTTCGGCGCGGGTGGTATCTAAGTAGTCGCGATGGGCTAAGTTTTCAAATACCTCTTCTAATGAAATATCCTGATGCTTGGCTTGCAACTCCTTGTAGCGGCGTTCGGCGCGGATTTTAGGGTCGGCTGTCATGAATAACTTTAACTGGGCATGCGGAAACACAACAGTGCCGATATCACGGCCATCCATTACTACGTTTTCTGATTGCCCCATGCGCTGCTGCTGCTTTACCATTTCCTGGCGTACCAGGCGGATGGCCGACACTGCGCTCACGTTTTCCGATACCGGCATCAAGCGTATTTCATCCGATACCTCTTCGCCATTCAGCGTAATATGGGTTTCGTAATCGCGCGCATGAAAATTAAGATGAACGTTTTTTAAAGCTTCGGCAACCTGTTGCTCGTTTTTTAAATCTACCTGGTTACGCAGAAAATAAAGCGTAACCGCCCGGTACATGGCGCCGCTGTCAACGTAAATGAAATGGAGTTTTTTGGCTAAGGCTTTAGCTAAGGTGCTTTTTCCGCATGACGAGTAACCATCAATGGCTACCACAATATTGTTGCTCATCGGGATGCTAAGGTACAAAAAGCACCTAATTAATAAAGCGCATAATACTCAAAGTGCTAACTTTGCTTATGTATTTTACTAAAGAGGCGCTGCAAAAGGAGCTGACTTATAAAACATCCCGGAGCGGGGGCAAGGGAGGGCAAAATGTAAACAAGGTATCGAGCAAAGTAGAAATTGGATTTTCAATCGCCGGCTCGGCTTTGTTTAAGGAGGAAGATAAACAGTGGCTTTTACAACAGCTGGCCTCTAACATAAATAACGACGGCAATTTACAGGTGATCTGCGATGAAGAGCGCAGTCAGTATTTGAATAAGCAGAAAGCAATTGACCGCTTGTATAGCTTGTTGGGAAAGGCTTTGCACCGGCCTAAAATCCGTAGGGAAACCAAACCCAGCCGGGCCTCTAAAACCAAACGGCTGGAGCAGAAGCGAATTGCTTCGGTAAAAAAGGAGCTGCGTAAAAATAACTTCGATGTTTAACGGAACCGGTATAAAGCGGTTATGGTTCCCCATTGGTGCTTGTGGAACATCAGGCCTACATCTTTAGTATGGTATACTGCCGCTGCATTCAGCACCCAGCGGTTACCCGCATAAGCCACACCAATTTCCTGACTGAATACCAAGCGTTCGGGTACTAAGGTAACTTCATCTTCACCTATCGGATGGTGGCGGTATAAACTGCCCTGTACCGTGGCATCATAGCCCACATAGTTAATCAAGGGCTTGTAATAAGCAAACAACTCAAACTTATGCAGCGGCGCTACCTGACTGTTACGTATTGCTGTACTTTGCGTAGTTACTGAATTGAACAACCGGTTGAATAAGCCTCCGCGAAAAATGGGACCCAGGCCGGCGCCGGTAAAACCATTCCCTAAATTGCCGTAAGCATCTGCTGTTACATCAAATCCTTTAGCACGCGCCAGCAGGCGGTTGTATTCGGCCGACAGATTCAGTTCAACATCGTTCTGAACTTGGTATTGCCAGCCGTTAGGGGCATAGAAGCCAAAGGTTTTGTGAATAAACTCTTGTGCTCCTTTACCTAAAGCCGCAGGGCCAACTACGCCCAACTGCGTACTCAGTTTTAAATTACTTTCATTCTTGTACAGCAGGTTGAGGGTAGAACCCACATACAAATAAGCTGCAAACGGGCGGTCAATATAATACTGGTTAGGCACGTACGCCGACTGCGGATTGTACATTTTTTGTCCCGCCTCAAAACCCAGTACCTTATTTTGCAGGGCGCTGCTATCCGCTTTTACGGCCAAAGCCCGCCGGTAATACAGGAAAATGCCGTTGGTGTAATATTTATCCGAACCTTTAAACAGATAAGCGTCATTATCGGTCTGCAGGCCGGCTTCGCTGCTATGCGTTTGTGCATGAAGACGGGTTTGCAGCAAAAACAGTAAAAAGAAAGTAAAAAGGAAATATCTCATTGGTTAGCAATGGGCTAAAATAAATAAAGCCGGACATTTATCCGGCTTTATCTTTAACTAAAATAGATATAATAAAAAATTAATTCAGTACAGGCTGTACGTCTGACTTTATGGTCAAATCAAGCGGCTCGTTTACCTTTTCCGTAAGCAGCGCCAGATTAATTACCTCACGCATTTCTTTTACATAATGGAACTTCAGGTCTTTGATATAATCCTCCTTAATATCTAAAATGTCTTTCCGGTTTGATTCGCAAAGGATGATTTCTTTAATGTTTGCCCGTTTGGCAGCCAGTATTTTTTCTTTGATACCACCTACCGGCAATACACGGCCACGCAGGGTAATTTCACCGGTCATTGCAACGTGCGGCTTTATTTTGCGCTGGGTATAAGCAGAGGTTAAGGCAGTCAACATGGTAACACCTGCCGATGGGCCATCTTTGGGCGTAGCGCCTGCCGGTACATGCACATGCACATCCCACTGCTCAAATACTTTTGGGTCGATATTAAAATACCCGGCATGTGCCCGCAGATAAGCCAGTGCAATAGTGGCCGACTCCTTCATCACATCGCCCAGGTTACCGGTAAGGGTTAGCCGCCCTTTACCCGGACTCAAACTGGCCTCAATAAACAGAATATCACCACCCACCTGTGTCCAGGCGAGGCCGGTAACTACGCCGGCTACTTCGTTGCCTTCGTACAGGTCTTTATCAAAAATAGGCGCACCCAAAATCTTTTCCACATCAGCCCGGCTTACGGTCGAATTATAAACCTCTTCGAGGGCAATGCTTTTGGCAACACCGCGCACAATAGAACCGATTTTCTTGTCCAGTGAACGTACGCCTGATTCGCGGGTGTATTCTTCCACTATTTTTTCAAGCACATC
>CAXTCH010000035.1:0-10350 GCA_964241945.1 uncultured Mucilaginibacter sp. | reverse complement strand
CCCGCTTTTTTCAGCGACTGGATGATACGGCCCGGCATCGCACCGATATAAGTTTTACGGTGCCCGCGTATCTCTGCCTCATCGCGTATGCCGCCCAGCGCCATACGTACATAGCGGCGGCCCAAAGCCTTGGCAATAGATTTACCCAGCGAAGTTTTACCCACACCCGGAGGGCCTACCAGGCAAAGGATAGGGGCCTTCATGTTGTGTTTCAGCTTCAATACCGCCAGGTACTCAATAATACGGTTCTTTACCTTGTCTAAGCCAAAATGGTCCTTATCTAATATTTTTTGCGCCCGTTTAAGGTCAAAATTATCTTTAGTAAATTCATTCCAGGGCAAATCAAGCAGTAATTCGAGGTAATTGATTTGCACGGAATAATCGGCAGCCGCCGGGTTCATGCGCTGTAATTTTTCCAGCTCTTTACTAAAGTGGTCGTTGATTTCCTTAGCCCACTTCTTTTTCACAGCGCGGCCGCGCAGGTTTTCAATTTCAAGGTCGGGCGAATTGCCGCCCAACTCTTCCTGAATAGTTTTGAGCTGCTGGTTTAAAAAGTAATCACGCTGCTGCTTATCCAAGTCGGTGCGCACTTTGGTTTGTATCTGGTTTTTTAATTCCAACATCTGTAGCTCAATAGTGAGGTGCTCTAAAATAATCTTGGCACGCTCACGTACATTGGCGGTTTCCAGCAGCTTCTGCTTGGCCGTCATGTCGGCATTCATGTTTGACGAAATAAAATTGATCAAAAATGAAGTGCTCTCAATGTTTTTAATAGCAATGCCTGCCTCGCTCGGAATGTTGGGCGACAATTGTATGATGCTCATGGCCATGTCTTTAATAGACGATACCATGGCCTTAAACTCTTTATCTTCTTTTTTTACCGGAATCTCAACAAAGGGCTGTACCCGCGCCTTTATATATGGCTCGCTTTGCACTTCTTCGGTCATCACAAAGCGTTTTTTGCCCTGCAAAATCACGGTGGTATTACCATCGGGCATTTGCAGCATTTTTACAATTAATGCTGTAGTGCCTGTAGCATTAAGCTGACTAAACATTGGATCCTCAATACTTACATCTTGCTGTGAGACCACGCCTACCAGGCGGTCGCCTTTGTTGGCATCACGTATCAGCTTTATAGATTTGTCGCGACCAACGGTGATCGGAATCACCACACCCGGAAACAGAACGGTATTACGTAAAGGTAAAATGGGCAGAATTTCAGGTACTTGCTGATTATTCATTTCTTCCTCGTCTTCGGTTGACATTAACGGAAAAAATTCAGAATCTTCGTTTATAACGGGTAGTGCGCTCTTAAAATCAAATGGATCAAAACTCATCGGCCGGCCTCAGGGTTAAATAAATTAAATGTCATCATGGCAGTACCGCTAAGTACCGAGATGCAAAAGTAAGGTAAAAAACTATTTTATTTTTTACGGGTTATCTATTTCAATTGATATGCCAAGCCGGACGAATTGATAATATCTTCTGATATGCGTTATTAAAAGATTGTTAATTAGTTAGTTACAAAAAATAATAAATTATCATATAATTTTTACTTTATTTATTGAGTGTTAAAAAGGCAGAAGCTTATATTTTGAGCGTTGAGGATAATAAATTCATTACCGGCGGTTGAAACAGAAGTTTTCCACAATTTTTATAGCTTTGATAATAAAGTACGAATGTTATAAGTTAATGATATTATAAAGAATTTTGCTAACGCTTAGCTCGATGCGATTATCCGTAATCTTATCATTTATTGTTATCACTTCATTTGAAGCCAATGCGCAGAGTGCTTACATCAGGCTCGGACAGCAGGCTTTGATGAACGGTGATTTCAAAACGGCAGTACACCAGCTGGAGCGCGCCTGCGTGGTAGACTCTACCAATGCATATGCCTTTTTAATGCTCGGCTATTCTTACTATCACAGCGAAAACTACCGCAAATCGGTTACCGCCTATTCAAAAGTAATTTATTTAAAGCCGGCTGATTTTGATGCTTACTACTGGCGTTCAAGGGCTAAAAGCTACCTGGCTAAAGATATACAGCTGCAGGCCGAAGAAAAGGAAAAGAATTTATTGGGCGCCATATTTGATTTAACCAAAGCCCTTGCGCTGGCGCCTGCCGAAACCCGTTTTTACCAGATACGCGGTTTGGCTTACCGTGATTACGGGCAGTTCAAATTACAGCCCAATACCAAACTGTTTGATCGACATACCGCGGTGAAAGCCTTAAAGGCTTCTATTGCCGACTTAAAGAAAGTGCTGGATGAAAACCCCGGCCGCGATGATATTGCCTCACAAATCTCCATCTCGCAGGAAATGTTGGCCGGTGCCACAGGTCATCACTAATGATGAATCAGCCCTTTAATTAAATAGCGGTTCGTACCGATTATCCTTATATTCTGCCGTTTTTCAATTTGATACAGCGAGTCCGGATAATACGTCAACTTTTCGGCAGAGGAGTACAATAAATTGTGGGTTAAATTATTAATCAGTATCCACTTTACTTTTTTAGTAGTGGTATCCTGATTAATAACAATGCGCCGTGTGGTTAATTTAGGATCGACAGCTTCATAAATGATATATCCCGGTGTGTTTTGAACACGGTAACTCTGCTGCCAGGCCGGTTTGTTGATGTCTGAATTGATAAACAGCGATAGTTCCTCGCCCCAATTACCAATGGTAACTTCTTTGATTTGTTCCTGATGATTGTGCCCTACCGTTTTGGTTACCCGTAAGTGTAGGCGGCTTAGCCGGGCTGAGTCATTTTTAAAATAACGTTTTAAGTCAAAATATTTCAGCGAAGCGCCGGTTTCTTTAATGTCGGGTTTACATGAAGATAAGCATACCGAAAAACATACTCCCGTTAAAGTTAGTGCAAGCTGACAACGCTGCAAGTTTCCCCGCTTGAGAGGGGAGGTACCGGACAGTAAAACCTGCACTGCCTTTAAAAAGCGGTGTGTGATATAGTTTTGTAAAAACTTCAATTAGTTAGGGTTTACACTAATATATTACCGGTCATTTGTTCGGGAATGGCCACGCCTAACAGGTGCAGCACCGTAGGTGCAATATCACCCAACTTACCGTCCTTCACAGCAGTTACATCTTTATCGATTATAATACAGGGTACCAGATTGGTGCTGTGGGCGGTATTGGGTGAGCCGTCATCATTTAGCATATAATCGGCATTGCCATGGTCGGCAATAATGATGAAGGAATAGCCGTGCTGCAGGCCGGTTTCTACCACTGCTTTTACGCAGGCATCTACCGTTTCAGCAGCTTTTACTACAGCGCTGAATACGCCGGTATGGCCCACCATATCGGTATTGGCAAAGTTGAGGCATATAAAATCGGGCCACTCATTTACCAGCTCAGGCAAAATAGCATCGCGTATACCCTCGGCGCTCATTTCGGGCTGCATATCATACGTAGCTACCTTAGGCGACGGAATCAGCAAGCGTTTTTCGTTTTGAAATTCTTTTTCGCGGCCGCCCGAAAAGAAGAAAGTTACGTGCGGATACTTTTCGGTTTCGGCAATTCGTATCTGGTTTTTGCCGGCGCCTTCCAGTACTTCACCTAAAGTTTGCGTCAGGTCCTCTTTAGTAAAAATTACTTTAACGCCTTTAAAGGTGTCATCATAAGTCGTCATGGTGACATAAAACAACTGCAGCGGGTGCATATTCTGCTCATGAAACGAGCGCTGTGTCAAGGCCAGTGTAATTTCGCGGCCGCGATCGGTACGAAAATTAAAGCAAATCACCACGTCACCGTCTTTAATTAAAGCAACCGGCTGATCATTACCCTGTGTAAGCACAATTGGTTTTATAAACTCGTCAGTTACGCCTTCGTCGTACGATTCCTGGATGGCTCCGGCAGCATCGGTAGCCGGTTTCCCTTCACCATGTACCATCAGGTCATAGGCCAGTTTTACGCGCTCCCAGCGGTTGTCGCGGTCCATAGCATAATAGCGCCCAATCAGCGAAGCCAGTTTTACCGGTTTGCCCGCAATGTATTTTTCGAGGTCAACAATATAACCCTTGCCCGAATTCGGGTCAGTATCGCGACCATCTAAAAAGGCGTGGATATAAACGTTATTCAATCCATACTCCGTAGCTGCATCGCACAAGCCCCTCAGGTGCTTGGTGTGGGAGTGCACGCCGCCGTCAGATACCAGGCCGATAAAATGTACGTCTTTGTTGTTCTGCTTAGCGTAGGCAAAGGCTTCCTGCACTACTGCGTTTTCCGCCAATTCATGGTCATCTACCGCTTTGTGGATGCGGCCCAGTTCCTGGTATACCACACGGCCTGCGCCTAAGTTCATGTGCCCTACTTCAGAATTGCCCATTTGCCCCTCGGGCAGACCAACAGCTGTGCCGGATGCTACCAGCCTGGAATTGGGATACTTTTGAAGCATCTCGTCAAAAAACGGGGTGTTTGCCATATAAATGGCATTTGAACTGTCGTGACGACCGTAGCCCCAGCCGTCCAGAATGAGTAAAGCTACTTTCTTATGTTGTTCCACAGTGCAAATATATAGGCAAAGGAGTAATAATGAGATATCAGGCAAATAAAAAGCGAACGGCGATGGTGTTTTAATAAAAAGTGAAAAGCGTTAATTGCTATTTTTGGCCGTTAACCGATATTTTTTGCGAATAATGCACAGCCATAGTTGCCATGAGCCTGAATGAAATTTTAACCATTACCGTGGTGCTTGCGGCCGTGTTTGCTTATGTAAATCATCGGGTTATTAAGTGGCCGCCTACTATTGGTATCATGGTACTTTCGCTGCTTTGCTCTGTATTAATTATGGTATTGGGGCAATCTGATTTTGCTGTCTCGCGGCGGGCAACCCAACTGGCCGGCTCCATTAATTTTCAGGATGTGCTGATGAATTTTATGCTGAGCTTTTTACTCTTTGCAGGGTCAGTGCACATCAACGCCGGGCAATTAAAAAAAGAGCGCATCCCGGTGCTTATTCTGGCAACAGCCAGTACGCTGATTTCTACATTTTTGGTGGGTGGCATGGTATGGTATCTGTTTGCCTGGTTTAGCCAGCCGGTGCCTTTAATTTATTGCCTCCTCTTCGGGTCTTTAATATCACCAACCGACCCGGTAGCGGTGCTGGGTATATTGAAAGCCGCTAAAATACCTACGAGTCTGGAGCTGAAAATTTCAGGAGAGTCCTTATTCAATGACGGCGTGGCGGTAGTGATTTTTACTACCCTGCTGGAGGTTATACACGCAGGTGCAGGGCAAGTAACGGCCTTAACAGTAAGCAAGCTGTTTATGCAGGAAGCTTTGGGCGGATTACTGTTCGGCGTGCTGTTGGGCTATATAGGCTACTGGGCTTTGCGTTCTATCGATGATTATAAAGTGGAAGTGCTGATTACCCTGGCCATCGTATTGGGAGGTTATCGGCTGGCCGGATACCTGCATGTGTCAGGACCCTTGGCGATGGTGGTGGCAGGCATTATCACAGGCAATAAGGTAAAAAATGAAGCGCTGTCGGCGATCAGCCGCGATTACCTGGGGAAATTTTGGGAACTGGTGGATGAAATATTAAACGCCATCCTGTTTTTGCTCATCGGTATGGGTATGCTGGTCATCCGGCTTAATACCTCCGTAATGGTAATAGGTGGATGTTGCATATTGATCGTATTGCTGGCGCGGTGGATATCGGTGGCACTTCCGGTTTTAGTGCTGAAACGGTACATTGATTTTGAGAAACGCGTGGTAACTATACTTACCTGGGGCGGGTTACGAGGTGGTATTTCGGTAGCACTGGCGTTATCATTACCACCGGCTATGCACCGGGATGAGTTTGTACCTATTACCTATATCATTGTGGTATTTTCGATTATCGTACAGGGACTTACTATTGGCAAAATTGCCCGGAGATTGAATGCATCTCCATCCACAGGAAATTAAGGATAAAAAGCAGGTTCCAAGTTTTTTATTCAAAAACTAAATAACTAACAATTGTTTTTACTTTTGAACCTTTGAAACCTCACTACCTTGGATTATTCAATTGTACATGCGTTTATAACTCATGCCCTTGCCGAAGATGTTGGCGACGGGGACCATACCTCATTGGCCACTATACCCGCCGGCACCATGGGCAAGGCCAGATTGCTGGTTAAGGATGAGGGTATTTTGGCCGGTATTGAACTGGCGGCCGAAATATTTAAAGTGATTGATCCGCAGCTGCAACTCGATGTTTTTTTGCAGGACGGCGCCGAAATACATAAAGGTGATGTAGCCTTTGAAGTGGAAGGCAGTGTGCACAGTATTTTAAAAGCCGAGCGACTGGTGCTGAACTGTATGCAGCGCATGAGCGGCATTGCCACACGTACCCACCATATTATGCAGCTACTGGAAGGTACATTCACTAAAGTGCTGGATACCCGGAAAACCACACCTAATTTCAGGTACTTTGAAAAATGGGCGGTGGTGATTGGCGGCGGTGTTAATCATCGAATCGGGTTGTATGATATGATACTGATTAAGGATAATCATGTAGACTACGCCGGAGGTATTAACAATGCCATCATCAACACCCGCGAATACTTGAAGAATACCGGCAAGAATTTAAAAATTGAAATTGAGGTGCGTAATATGGCCGAGCTGCAGCAGGCGCTGGACACCGGCGGCATGGACCGTATTATGCTCGATAATTTTGATTTACCGGAGTTACGGAAGGCGGTCGCCTTAATTAACGGCCGTTATGAAACTGAGGCTTCCGGAGGTATTACTACCGAAACAATTCGCAGTTATGCGGAGTGCGGGGTAGATTATATTTCTGTTGGCGCACTTACCCATTCGGTAAAAAGTTTAGATTTAAGTTTAAAAGCAGTTAAATAAGCGTACTTGTATTTGCGTAATCCTACCTTTTATTAATATTGCAGTAGAATGGTATCTGTATACTCTGTTGGTGCATTGATAATGGCTTACCTGCTTGGTTCCATACCCACGGCGGTATGGATAGGTCAGGCCTTTTATGGCATCGACGTGCGGGAGTATGGCAGCGGCAACGCAGGGGCCACCAATACTTTCAGGGTGCTGGGCAAAAAGGCCGGCATACCCGTAATGCTGATTGATATTTTAAAAGGCTGGGCCGCTACCAACCTGGCCTATTTCATTGGGGTGTCTACTACCGGTGCTATACATTCTATCGCTTTTACCAATTACGCGCTGGCCCTGGGGGTTACTGCGGTAATGGGTCACCTGTTCCCGGTTTTCGCCGGTTTCAGAGGGGGTAAAGGGGTGGCTACCTTGTTCGGTATGGTGGTTGCCATCCATTTACATGCGGCCCTATTATGTATGGCTGTATTTGTAGTGGTGTTACTGGTTACCCGTTACGTGTCTTTAAGCTCCATCCTGGGTGGCTTTGCTTATCTTTTAGGGGTTACTTTCATTTTTCCGGTTTATATTAAGTCGGTAATTATTTACGGCATGTGTATTTGTGTGCTTATTATGGTTACCCACCAAAAAAATATTGAACGCTTATTAAAAGGAAAAGAATCAAAGGTTAATCTTTTTAAACGAAAAGCTGTTTAATTAAACATGAAACCTTTTAAACCGATGCTCGCCGTAGCGATAGCTATGGCTTTTTACTCCTGCTCCACGGTGCCCTTAACCAACCGCAGGCAGTTCAATGTAGTGAGTGATGCACAGATTAACCAGTCGTCAGCACAGAGTTATACCCAATTATTAAGCAGTCCGCAAACCCATGTAATTGCCGGTACCATGGATGCCCAGCGAGTAAAACGTGTAGGTACGCGTTTAGCGTCGGCCATTGAGCGTTACTTACAGGCTAATGGTTATGGCGCTGTGTACAGTAATTACCAGTGGCAATTCAGCCTGATTCAAAGTTCGGAAATCAACGCCTGGTGTATGCCTGGCGGAAAGGTGGCGGTATATACCGGCATATTGCCCATTACCCAAAATGACGCAGGGCTGGCTACCGTGTTAGGCCATGAAATTGGCCATGCCATTGCTCATCATGCCGCCGAGCGTATTTCGAGGCAGTATGTGGCGCAGGGTTTAGGTGCAGCGCTTGGCGTAGCCGCCAACACTTCAAATTCTCAACTGGTAGGCGTGGTGGATCAGTTGTATGGGGTAGGCACACCTCTGGTCCTGCTCAAGTATTCGCGCAGCCAGGAATCGGAAGCCGACCGTTTGGGGTTGACTTTTATGGCAATGGCGGGTTATGATCCGCATCAGGCGGTGGCCTTTTGGCAGCGGATGGCCGCACAGGGCGGAGGCAGTTCAACACCGGAATTTTTAAGTACGCACCCGGCCGATGCCACCCGTGTGGCTGCCTTGCAGCAGCAGTTGCCGGAGGCCATGAAATATTACCATCCTTAGACAAACAAATAGCCTGTACGCCTGATTTTTACAGGTGAGATGTCCAAACGAAAATTTTTAGAGGCGGAGTGGAATAACCTGCTGATGCTGAATTATGAAGTAGATCCGGCCGTGCTTCAACCTTATTTGCCCCCTTATACCGAACTGGATTTATGGCAGGGAAGGGCGCTGGTAAGCATGGTAGGTTTTATGTTCAACAATACACGTGTGCTGGGCATCAAATGGCCTTTCCATGTCAACTTTGAGGAGGTAAATCTGCGCTTTTACGTGCGGTATCTTGACGGTGAAACCTGGAAGCGCGGCGCTGTGTTTATAAGTGAAATAGTACCCAAGCCGATCATTGCTTTTTTTGCCAATAATTTATACAATGAGCATTACCGGGCGCTGCCCATGCGCAATTCGGTAAAGCCGTCGGTGTTGAATAATTATACCGATTATCATTATGAATGGAAACTTAACGGCGAATGGAACAGGCTATGCGCTTCTGTTCAGAATACTTCTGCACCTATAGAGCCGGGTACAGCCGAAGAGTTTATTTTTGAGCATTACTGGGGTTACAACCGTATTGATAATACACAGACTATGGAATATGCAGTAGAGCACGTTTCCTGGCGTATTCAACCTGTGGTCAATCCTGTGTTTGAAGCCGATGTGGTAGCATTTTACGGCAAAGAGTTTGAACCTTATCTGAGAAAAGCGCCGTACTCAGCATTTTTTGCACAAGGTTCGGAAGTGGCGGTCAGGATAGGCGGGAAGATCAGGAAGCACTCAGCGCTTCCCGTATCGCTTTAGCTTTGAGCAAGCATTCTTCATACTCCTTTTCCGGTTCGGCATCAAAAGTGATTGCGCTGCCTGTATGGAAAGATAAGTACTGCGTTTCTGCATTATAGAGCAACGTTCTGATTACCACATTGAAATCAAAATCATCTTCGGGGCTGAAATATCCCACCGTACCCGAATAAACGCCCCGCTTGCTTACTTCGTAATGCTCCATCAGCTGCATGGCGCTTATCTTGGGCGCCCCGGTCATGCTGCCCATCGGGAAAGTGCTTTGAATGGCGTCTATCGCGCTTAAATCCGGGTTTAATTCACAACTCACAGTGGAAATCATTTGATGAACCTGGCTGAAACTATAAATGCCGAATAATTCTTCCACTTTCACTGTGCCTGGTTTTGCACAGCGGGTAAGGTCGTTGCGCACCAGGTCCACAATCATTACATTTTCCTGCTGTTCCTTAGGGTGATTTCTGAGCTGCTGTATTACCAGCTCATCATGCTCCGCACTGCGGGCCGCTGTGCCTTTAATGGGCTGTGAAATAAGCTGGTTATCCCGTTTTGCCAAAAAGCGTTCCGGTGAAGCGCCGATGATGTATTGCTGATGAAACTTAAAAAAGCATGAAAAAGGATTGGGCGATATCAGGTTAAGCTGATGGTATAAAGCCAGTGGTTCAATCACTGCCTGCTCCGCATAAAATTCCTGACAAAAGTTGGTCACATAGATATCACCTCGGGTAATATGTTCCTGAATTTTTTGAACGCTGTGCAGGTACTCATCGCGCTGTAAACGCATTTGGATAGCGGGCACCGTCGACTTTTCGAACGATACTAAAGTTTGCTCATTTATCGCGCTTTTTACATCGGCTGCTGTGTCTGAAAGGATGTGTACTTCATCGCCCTGTATCAAAATCACATGTTCTGGAACAAAGAAAAATAAATCCGGAAAATGCAGATGGTCGGGGTTGCCAGTTGACAGTTCTTCCAGTTCGTTTTTTATATCGTAACCGATAAAACCGGTTATCCAACCGGTATGCACTTGCCTGAAAGCTTTAAGCCGGTCAAAAGCGTTGCCGGCCTGTGCGGTAACGCTGTGCTTAACACCGGCAGCTATCAGTACATCAAATTTGCTGTAAATATCTTTGAAGTGGTTGGAATCTAAGCAGCAGCATACCTTAAACGAGTTGGCCCAGTGTAGGGCTTGCTGCT
>CAXTCH010000034.1:0-14399 GCA_964241945.1 uncultured Mucilaginibacter sp. | reverse complement strand
TACTGGTTATTGGGTTTATGAGCAACGTGATTGCGCAGGCCACGGCCTCGTATCAACGCATCAGCGCTACGCTGAACGCCCCTGATCCGGTTATCGAGGGCACTTTGACCGCCGATTTAAAAGGTACTATCGATCTGGCCGATGTTTCCCTCACTTACGGGCAAAAACCGGTATTGAAACATATTAACCTGCAGGTGCACCCCGGTTCGCGCATTGCGGTAATTGGGCCCACGGCTGCGGGTAAAACCCAGTTGCTGTATCTGCTTACCGGGCTGATTAAACCTACCGGCGGTACCATTACTTTTGATGGCCATGCCATCAGCGAGTATCACAGTGATAGCTTTTACCGGCAAATCGGCTTTGTATTCCAGGACAGCATTATGTTTAATATGAGCATCCGCGAAAACATTGCCTTCAGCGATACGGTGACCGATGCCTCGCTGCAGAAAGCCATTGCAACCGCCGAATTGACAGATTTGATTGATGGCATGCCGGACGGGCTCAACACCATAGTGTCCGAACGCGGCGCAAGCCTCTCGGGCGGGCAAAAGCAACGCATTATGCTGGCGCGGGCGCTGGCTGTAAACCCGCACATATTGCTGCTGGATGATTTTACCGCACGGGTAGATACCCATACGGAGCGAAAGATATTGCGCAACGTGCAGCAAAACTATCCCGGCCTTACCCTAATTTCGGTTACCCAAAAGATAGCCGCCGCAGAGCAGTATGACCAGATCATCCTGCTCACCCAGGGCGAAATGGTTGCCGCAGGCAAGCACGAGGAACTAATGAAAACCAGCGCCGATTATATACAGATTTTCAATTCGCAGCAGAGCATGAGCAATTATGAACTACAATCTTAACCAACTTTACGAGCAGCAGGAAAAGACATCGGCTTACAAGGCAATTAAGAAACTGCTGGCGCTGATAGAGCATGAAAAAACCAATCTGCTGATTGCTTTTGCCGCTATACTTGTCAACTCTGTTCTGCAATTGCTGGGGCCGTTGCTTATCGGGCATGCTATTGATGCGTATATCCGTACCAAACAGTATCAGGGCGTGTTGTTGACCTCGGCCATTCTGCTGGGCATGTACTTATTGGCCTTAGGCACCAGCTATATGCAAACCAAGCTGATGGGCAGCGTAGGGCAACGCACGTTGTTTACTTTGCGCAATTCATTGTTCAACAAACTGCAGCAGCTACCTATTGCTTTTTTTAATGAGAACAAAGCCGGCGATCTGATTTCGAGGCTCAATAATGATACCGACAAAATCAACCAGTTCTTCTCACAATCGCTGATGCAGTTTATCGGCAGCATCGTCACTATGGTGGGCGCCGGCATCTTCCTGCTGGCCATACAGCCTAAACTGGGCGCAGCTGCTTTGGCGCCGGGCTTGTTCATCCTGCTGTTTACTATGGCGGTTTCCTCCTGGGTAAAACGCAAAAACGCACTGAACTTGAAAAGCACAGGCGGCATGAGCGCCGAAATTCAGGAAAGCCTCAACAATTTCCGGGTCATCATCGCCTTTAACCGCCGCGATTATTTCCGGAAGCGTTTTGAGGAAGCCAATCAGGTCAATTATACTACTGCCATCGGCGCAGGCTTAGCCAACAACGTTTTTTTACCGGTGTACAGTTTGTTTGCCAGCCTGGCCCAACTCGCTATTTTAGCGCTGGGTATTTATTTAATCAGTCAGCACCAGTTTAGCATTGGTTTACTGGTGAGTTATTTGTCTTACGCCACCAACTTTTACAACCCGCTCCGGCAACTGGCTACCCTATGGAGCAACTTCCAGGTGGCCATGGCCGGTTGGGACCGCATCTCGCTGATTTTAGGACTGGACACCGACCTGGTGGAAGTAACAATCGGGCAACCAGCTACACCACACAATGCGCTGCTGGCTTTCCATGAGGTATCTTTCGCTTATCCCAATGGTAAAGAGGTGCTGCATCAAATCAACTTCAACCTCGAGCCCGGCAAAACATATGCTTTGGTAGGCCCTACAGGCGGCGGCAAAACTACTACAGCCTCTTTGATTGCACGTTTGTATGACCCGACCAGCGGAACAGTGACCTTAAACGGAAAAGATATCCGTTCCTACCCCGCCGCCGAAAGGGTGCAGCAAATCGGTTTTATTTTGCAGGACCCTTTCCTGTTTACCGGAACGGTAAAAGACAATTTATTATACGGAAATGAGCAGCTCACTCACCTCAGCGATGAACAACTGGAAAAAGTGATATACGAGGCGCATCTGCAAAAACTGCTGGCTACCTTTGAGCAGGGCTTATCTACGCCGGTAAATTCAAGCGGTGAAAGCATCAGCCTGGGTCAAAAACAACTGATTGCTTTTATGCGGGCTATTCTGCGCAATCCGTCACTGCTCATCTTGGATGAGGCATCAGCCAATATTGATACGGTGACTGAACAACTGCTCAGTGAGATTTTAAACCAGTTGCCCGAAACCACCACCCGTGTTATCATCGCCCACCGGTTAAATACCATTGAAAATGCGGACGAAATCTTCTTTGTCAATTCAGGCACCATTACCCGGGCAGGGTCTTTCAACGAGGCGGTGAACCTGCTGCTGCAAGGCAAACGAAGCAGTTAGCAAATTACGCATCAAAATCAATCTTTAAATAACTGCTAATGGTCAGCAATCACCATTTTTGATGCGGCTGCATTTTTAGGCGCTTTAACCACAAACAGCAGCAGCGGCAATGTAAAAGCAAACAGTAAACCAATCAGGAAAAACGCATCCACATAACTTAGCATGGCCGACTGCCTGATAATGGTTTGCTCAATTATGGCTATCCCTTTCGCTTTAGCTTCTAAAACGTTAATCCCTTTATGTTGAAAATAGGCAGACAGCAAATTGAGCCGGTTAACGGCAGCTGAGTTGGTGCTGGTGATATTAATAAGCAAATCTGTACGGTGTATGGCTACCCGGTGGGCAGTGTAGGTATTAACTACCGATATACCAAATGCACCGCCCAACTGCCGCATCATATTATTTAAAGCCGCCCCCTGCGGTATTTCTGCCGGGGCTAAGGAAGAAACCGCCAGCATAGTAAGCGGCACGGTAAGGAAAGCCATGCCAAGCGCCCTGAATATGAGATTAACCGTTATGGTACGGGCGGAAGTATCAAAATTAATGCCCGACATATTCCAGTTAAAATAGATAAAGCATACAAAACCGGCTGCTACCACCAGTAAAGGCGAGAGGCCCGACTGTATTAATTTTCCGGATATGATAAGTCCTACTATAGCAATAATGGCTCCGGGCAGTAACAAAAATCCGGTTTCGGTAGGCGAAAATCCAAGCAGGCGCTGGGCAATTACCGGGGTTAAAAAAACAGAGGTAAACATGCCGATACCGGTAATAAAGGTGAGTACGGCCGCTATGGTAAGCGATTTACTCTTAAAAACGCGAAGATTAACCACAGGATGTGCAATTTGCAGTTCCCAAAGTACAAAAGCTGTAAGTGATAGTATAGCCGTAACCGTCAGCACGGTAATATATCCGGTGGCAAACCAGTCTTCGGTCTGGCCGCGTTCAAGCACCGTCTGCAATGAACCGATGCCTGTGGCGAGTAAAGCAATTCCCAACCAGTCCACCCGGCCGATTTTAGGCTTAATAGCCGGTTCAGTAAGTAAAAAGTAACAGGATATGGCTGCCAGAATACCGATGGGCACGTTGATATAAAATATAAGCGGCCATGAATAATTATCAATAATGATACCGCCCATGGTTGGTCCTATGGTTGGGCCCATAAATACCCCTATCCCAAAAATAGCGCTTGCCACGCTCTGTTTTTCTTTTGGAAATAACTCGAATATCACCGCCTGAGAAACAGAAAGCAAAGCCCCGCCTCCAAGTCCCTGCAGAAACCGGAAAAATACCAAAGTCCATATGTTGCCTGCGCTTCCGCACATAAAAGAGCAAACCACAAAAATGACAATGGAGCCGATGTAATATTTTCTTCTGCCGAATATGGCGGTTAAAAAGCTGGTAATAGGGATAATAATCACGTTGGCTATCGCATAAGCGGTTATAATCCAGGTGGTATCTTCGAGGGTGGCGCCAAGGTTACCACTCATGTGCGACAAGGCGACGTTTACAATAGTGGTATCAATCAGTTCCATTACTGCTGCAAGCAAAACAGTGATGATAAGAAGGGTTCGTTTAAGGTTGTTCATGTGATAGATATTAAATAGACCGAACGGTCTATTTTTACGCAAAAAAAATTACTTGGTGTATTGATCAATTTCTTTTTTTAACAGGCCGATAATGGTATGTAAATGCTGAGGGGAATTTTGAATTTTGCTGATCAGTATAGCACCCTCAATCATGGTGAATGCTTTTAAAGCAAATAGTTCAGCATCAAAAGCTGCAGACAGTTCGCCATTTTGCCGGCCGTTTTTGATGATGGTTACAAAACGGCCTTTAAACCGGTTAATTACTTCGTTTACTTTTTGTTTGATCAGCGGATTGGTATCATCTGCCTCAGTTCCAAAATTCAGGATAGGACAACCGCCAATATTTTTTTCAAGCAAGCGGTTATTATAAAAGTCAAGCAGTGCAAACAGCTTTTCTCTGGCGGTAACAGCTTCGTTAATACTTTTGGTAACCGCATCATGGGTGATATTGGTAAGATGCGTAAAAACTTCCAGGCACAACGCTTCCTTATTTTCAAAGTTACCGTACAAACCGCCTTTGGCAAGTTTTGTAGCTTCCATAATATCGCTCATTGATGTACCCGCAATACCCTTTTGGTTAAAAATAGGCGCTGCTTTTTCAATAATGAACTGTCGTGTGCGTTCTGCTTTGGTCATTGTTCAGCAAATATAAACCGATCGGTCTATTAATTATCACCCTTTACTGTAGTTTACATTATCATTACAGTAACCCCAATAACAATTAATCGCTCAATAAGCCCTTTTCTCGTGAATAATGAACTGACGGCAAATTTTTATGTAACGCTTCATCCTCTGCAAATGCTTTTTATATGAGGTATGATAAGAACGTAACAGTTAATTTACGGCGCAGGCTAATTTTGGTAAACAACCAGGTAATAACTTACTATACAGGCATCTGCAGATAAAATACATTTGTTTAGCGATAAAGTCTTACGGTTAAACTTAAAAACCTCCATCTAAGTGCATTTTAAATATAAATTAGCGGCCCTCGGATTGTTTCTGTCGGCCTGCGGGTATGCCCAAACCACACCCGGCAAACCCTTTACCCATGCCGATACCTTACGGGGTACCATTACCCCCGAACGGGCCTGGTGGGACGTGCAGCGCTACGACATTACCGTAAAACCCGATTATGTAACCAAAACCGCTCCGGGTAAAGATGTGATTACCTTTAAAGTACTAAGCGCCAAACATGTGCCCGTTATGCAGATTGATTTGCAGGAGCCGCTGCACATTGACAGTATTATTCTGGACAAGGGTCCGCACCTGACTTATACTCAGGAAGGTAATGCCTGGCATGTGCAGGTGCCGCAGCGCATGGCAGCCCAGTCAGAACACCAGGTGGCTGTTTATTTTTCGGGTAAGCCGCACGAAAGCACCCGTCCGCCCTGGAGCGGGGGCTGGACTTTTACCAAAGACTCATTGAACCGCCCCTGGATGACGGTAACCTGCCAGGGCCTGGGCGCTTCCATCTGGTACCCTTGCAAAGATCATCAATCGGACGAGCCCGACCATGGCGCATCGCTCACTATGACAGTGCCGGATACGCTGGTAGCGGTAGGCAACGGCCGGCTGCAATCGCAAACCAACAACCACGATGGTACCGCTACTTATAAATGGGCAGTGGTCAATCCAATCAATAATTATGATATTATCCCCTATATCGGCAAGTATGTGCATTTTAGCGGCAGCTATCCCGGCGAAAAAGGCAAACTGGATTTAAACTACTGGGTGCTGGATTACAATTTGAAAAAAGCGGAGGCTTATTTCCCGAAAGAGGTTAGCCAGATGCTGAAAGCCTTTGAATACTGGCTGGGGCCCTATCCGTTTTATGAAGATGGCTATAAACTGGTGGACGTGCCGCATACCGGCATGGAGCACCAAAGCGCCGTGGCCTATGGTAACTGGTACCAAGGCGGCTACCGCAAGCGCGATGGCTCGGGTACCGGCATCGGCCTGAAATGGGATTTTATTATTGTGCACGAAAGCGGCCACGAGTGGTTTGGTAATAACATTACCAGTAAGGATTTGGCCGATATGTGGGTGCACGAGGGTTTTACCAACTACTCGGAAACCTTGTTTGTAGATTACCTGTACGGCAAAGACGCCGGCAACGCTTACAATTTTGGTACCCGTAAAGGCATCCGCAACAAGGAGCCTATCACCCCTGCTTATGGCGTGAACGCCGAAGGCAGCGGCGACATGTACCCCAAAGGCGGCAACATGCTGCACTCCATACGGCACAGTATTGATAATGATGAACAGTTCCGCAGCATTTGGCGGGGCTTGAACAAGCAGTTTTACCACCAAACGGTTACGGCGCTGCAGGTAGAAAATTACATTTCGGCCCATGCCGGGTTTGATTACAAAAAGGTATTTGAGCAATACCTGCTCACTACCCAAATACCCAACCTGCAGCTGGAATACAACGCCGACCACAGCCAGGTAAAATACCGCTGGACCAACTGCATCCCCGGCTTCAACCTGCCGCTGACATTAAAGGACAGTAGTAATAAAATCAAAGTTTATCCCACCACCGAGTGGAAAACAGCTGATTTGAAGAGCGACAAGGATAAGGCATTGTTTGATGCGACATCGATAATCAAGATGTATTATATTACCGTATCGTAGCCCCCCCCCGCCCCCTAAAGGGGGAATTTCTTAAATGTAAAAGGGCAAGAAATCCGAATGGTATTTCTTGCCCTTTTACATTTACAGCTGCACAACGGTTCCCCCTTTAGGGGGCGGAGGGGGCTTCCCTCACCATCCGGCAACCATACACGGGGCCGGCGCTGTTGTCTTTTTTGGCAGCAAGCTTAATGGTTACCTGCTTTTTGCCTTTGGTGAGTTCGATAGGGAGCGCATAGGAAATGTCATAAAAGCGGCTTTCCTTGTATTTATCCAAATTTTCGGTGGTAAGCTTAATGTCGTCAATCCAGATATCAAAAACACGACCGCGGTTATCCATGCCCCAATAGGTGTTGATGAGCGTGTTTTGTGCAACGGGGTCGGTTTTCATGGTATAACTTAAGTAGCCGCCATTATCCGCCGAGCGCCATTTGCGCTGGTGGTCTTCGCCGGTGGTATCGTGTAAGCCAACCAGATGATGATCGCGCTCAGGTTGCATTTCTCCTAAGCGAATGAGGTCAGTAGTACGGGTTTCCATATCCAGCTGCTTTTTGCGCTGCTCCTCGTACACCTTTTGCTGATCGGCCCATTTGACCGGCGTAAACACATCCCAATACACCGAATAATACTGGTTAACGGTTTGGTTAAACGGAATCAAAGTAACTTCATTGGGCTGCGCAATATTAGCCGTGCGGAAACTCAGCTGCTTTTTATCTACCATCTGCAGCCACTGGTTCGGGTCGGTTTCGCTGGTTACCAGTACCGGCGTACCTTTAGCCGGGTCGGGCTCGGTATTACCAAGTACGCCAGCCAGCAGTACCGGCCCGTAGAACAGCGCTTTGCGGTTGGCGTTATCGGGCAAAGCCTGGGTATAAATGTGCTCGGGCATGGTAAACTCCACCCGGTCATTATTTTTCCACCGGCGGTTAACCACCAGATAGCCCTGCGCGTCGGGCAGTACCTGCTGCGGGGCGCCGTTTACTTTAACCACATAATCAGTAGTCCATTGTGGTTTACGGATGCGCAGCGCTAAATTAACCGGCTTAGCTGTGGTGATAAAAAAGCTACTGTTATCGGCTGATGGCAGCGCAGTTTGTTGTCTCAGGGTAATGCCTTTTTCTTTATCATGCAATACGGAAGGAATAAACAGGTTCACATAAATGCTGCCATCATTCCCCTTAAAGTAGATGCTCTCGTTGTATTTTACATGATTTTCCATACCTGAGCCTACGCAGCAGGTAAAGGTGGTAAAGGGGGTACTGTATTCTTTCTTTCCGCCCATCCGCAGCGGGATAAAATAGCACATCATGCCATCCTCGTGGTTTTGCGAAGCCAGGATATGGTTATAGAGTGCTTTCTCGTAAAAATCCATTAAAGGTGCCGAAGGCTGCACGGCAAACAAATGCCGGGTCAGCTTCAGCATATTGTAGGTGTTGCAGGTTTCGGTGGTACTTTCAGTAAGCGTATTGTTCAGCTTATCCGGTTCGCCCAGGTACTCATAATTGCTGTTGCCGCCGGTCGCATAAGAGTGATCCTGGGTAATGGCTTTCCAGAAGTATGTCGAAATGGTGCGGTCTTTCGGATCGCCGGTCAGCTCGTACCGCCGTGCGCTGGCAATAATTTTCGGTATCTGGGTATTGGAATGTTTGCCGGCCAGGATATCCTTTTGCTCACTGAGCGGATCTAAAATGCGCTTGTCGTAAAACTTGTAAGACAGCTCCAGGTATTTGCGGTTGCCGGTAATGGCATACAGGTTAGCCAGCGTTTCGGGCATGCCGCCGTATTCGCAAAGCAGCATTTTTTGCAGCTGGTCTTCGTTCAGTCCGCCAATGGTATTGCCCGTCCAGTCGGCCAAACGTTTGGCAATAGCTAAAGCCTGTGGGTTACCGGCGTACAAATAAGCATCCAGCAAACCGCCCATCACCTTATGTACCGTGTACCAGGGCGACCACCCTCCGTTTAAATCAAAACCATGCGAACGGATATCGCCATGCGCTACCTCCGTCCAGATGGTATCTTCTTTAGGGATAGCGCCGATATAACCGGTTTTGCGGGCCACCTGGCATTCATTCAATTCAGATACGATATAATTCACCCTTCGTAAAAACTCCGGATTATGGGTGGAAGCATAATACATGGAAATAGCCGACAGGTAATGCCCCAGCGTATGCCCTGCCAAACCCGACGACTCCCAGCCCTCATACAAAGCGCCTTTCGGCTTCAGCCCGGAATGCGAACGGAAGCCCGACAGCAGCCGGTCGGGATTAATGCTGAGCAGATAAGCCGCATCCTTGTCCATCGCCTGCTGAAAGGGGCCGGGCAGTAATTGCACATCTTTTAAATCGTAGGTATAAGCCTGAACGGCGACTTTCGGCTGAATGGCCATCCGGTTGTCCTTCCATTCAGGTACATAAGATTGCGCCAGTAAAGAAGTGCTGGAAAGCAAGCTGCCCACAAGTAAGCTAAATAATTTATGTCGTTTATTCATTTATATATCTTTACAGTAAAGTAGTAACGCATAAAATTACACTTTGCCATACAGTCGTAATGTGTTGTTATTGGCAGATGTTGTGCAGATATTAACTTATTCATTCGCCTGTTCAATTGTACAGGATAAAATGTAGCCACAATCAGCTAATTTGTTAATCTGTTAGTAAACTTCAACGTAGTACCTTTGAGTAAACAGAAAATAGGAATGATACAATTCGACTGGAAAGGGGTATTCCCTGCCGTAACTACCAAATTTACCGCCGACGAGGAACTGGATTTTGAGGCGTTCGATATCAATATTAATGCGCAACTGGATGCCGGAGTTGACGGCATCATTCTGGGCGGCTCTTTAGGTGAGGCCAGCGTTTTAACGGAAGATGAAAAATTCAGCCTGCTGAAACATACCTTACAATTGGTGGAAGGCAAAGTACCTGTACTGTTAAATATTGCTGAGCAATCTACCCGCGCTGCGGTGCACATGGCCAAAAAAGCTTATGAATACGGTGCCGACGGACTAATGCTGTTGCCCCCCCTGCGCTATGGCGCCGACGAGGAAGAAACTATTGCCTACTTTACCGCAGTGGCCGAAAGTACGCCTCTGCCTATCATGATTTATAATAATCCGGTCGACTATAAAATTGAGGTAACGCTGGATATGTTCGAGCGCCTGTCGGCTCATGCCAACATTCAGGCGGTGAAAGAATCCACCCGCAATGTGATGAATGTTACCCGGATGATTAATCGTTTTGGCGACCGCTTCAAAATTCTGACCGGTGTAGATCCTATTGCCACCGAAAGCCTGATTATGGGCGCACATGGCTGGGTGGCCGGTTTGGTAGATGCGTTCCCGAAAGAAACCGTGGCGATTTACCGTTTGGTTAAGGCAGGTAAAATTAACGAAGCCATTGCCCTACACCGCTGGTTCCTGCCGGTACTGGAGCTGGATATTCATGCCAAACTGGTGCAATATATTAAACTGGCCGAGGTAGCCACCGGTATCGGTACGGAAAAAACCCGTGCACCGCGACTGCCGCTGCAAGGTGCCGAACGCGAAAAAGTATTACAGGTAATTCATACGGCTTTGGCCAACCGTCCCGAACTGCCCGAAGGCAGCTGGGGCAAACTGGAAACTGCTACTGCATAATTAAAAGCGTACTGATGATAAATGGTTCTAATATAGCAGCCGGCCAATACAAGCCGACTAACGGTGAGCGCTTTACCGCTACCGACCCTTCCACAGGTCGGCCGCTGGAAGGTGAATTTGAGGTAGCCGGTCAGGAGGCGATTGAAAAAGCCATGCAAGGCGCTGCCACTGCCTTTAAAACGTATAAGCACATTTCAAAAGCGCAGAAAGCCAAATTTCTGCGTACCATAGCCGAAGAAATTACGGCCCTGGGCGATACACTGGTAGATCGTGCCTCTGCCGAAAGCGGCTTGCCAACCGCCCGCTTACTGGGCGAAATGAGCCGCACTACCGGCCAGCTGCGCATGTTTGCCGATTTGGTAGAAGAAGGCTCATGGGTAGATGCGGTGATTGATACCGCCCTGCCTGAGCGTACCCCGCTGCCCCGACCCGATTTACGGTGTATGCTGGTGGGCTTAGGCCCGGTGGTAGTGTTTGGCGCCAGCAATTTTCCGCTTGCCTTCTCTGTTGCCGGTGGCGATACCGCTTCTGCACTGGCAGTAGGTTGCCCGGTGGTGGTAAAAGCTCATCCGGCACATCCGGGTACCAGTGCTATGGTAGGCGGTGCCATCATTAAAGCAGCCCAAGCCACCGGAATGCCGGAAGGCGTTTTCTCTTTATTGTATGATACCGGGTATTCCGCAGGCACTTCCCTGGTACAACACGAGGAAACCAAAGCGGTAGCATTTACTGGTTCTTACAAAGGCGGCATGGCGCTGTTAAAATTAGCGCAAGAACGCAAGGCCCCTATCCCGGTATTTACTGAAATGGGCAGCATTAACCCGGTGGTTTTTCTTCCGAAAATTATTGAACAACAACCCGAGCAATTGGCGGCTAAATATGCGGCCTCTATTACTTTAGGCGCAGGTCAGTTTTGCACCAATCCGGGCCTGCTGCTGGCTATCCGGTCACCGGGATTGGATCGTTTTGTATCGGCATTAAAAGAAGCTATTGGTAAAGCGCCGTCGGCTACCATGCTTACGCCGGGCATCTGGCAAAACTACCAGAGCTTGTCTGAAGCAGCTGCGGCTGAAGAAGGCATCACCGTATTAGCGCAATCCAAAGTAATCAATGCCGAAAAAGTAAATCAATCGGTAGCTACGGTGGCGACGGTCTCTGCACAGCAATTTTTGTCGAACCCTAAGTTCAAGGAGGAGATTTTTGGCCCCTGGTCTTTACTGGTAATTGCAGATGACGCATCCCAGTTAGAACAGGTGGCTGTTGCACTGGAAGGCCAGCTTACCGTAACCGTGATGGCCGAAAAAGCGGAACTCCCCGATTATACGGATCTGTTGCACGAATTGGCTGCCATTGCCGGCCGGGTGATACTCAACGGGGTACCTACCGGCGTGGAAGTAAGCGCTGCCATGCAGCACGGCGGTCCGTTTCCGGCCACCAGCGACGGGCGCTTTACCTCGGTAGGTACCGGCGCTGTTTACCGTTTTGTGCGGCCGGTGGCCTGGCAAGACTGGGAAGACAGCCTGTTACCTTCTGAGTTGCAGGACAACAACCCGCTGCAAATATGGCGGCAGGTGAATAACGAATGGACGAAGGAATAACATGAGCAGCAAAACTTTTTTTTGTATAGATGCCCACACCTGCGGCAATCCCGTCCGGCTGGTAGCCGGCGGCGGACCGGTGCTGAAAGGCGATAACATGAGCGAGAAACGCCAGCACTTTTTAAAAGAATACGATTGGATACGCACCGGGCTGATGTTTGAACCCCGCGGGCACGATATGATGTCGGGCAGTATTTTGTATCCGCCGCATAACCCGGAAAACGATGTAGCCGTGCTGTTTATTGAAACCAGCGGCTGCCTGCCCATGTGCGGACATGGCACCATCGGCACTATTACCATAGCTATTGAGGAAGGCTTGATTCAGCCTCAAACACCGGGTATTGTACGCATGGAAGCCCCGGCCGGGCTGGTCATCATCTCCTATCAGCAGGAAGGGCAAAAAGTAACCTCAGTAAAACTGGTTAATGTACCTTCTTACCTGGCAGCTGAAAACTTACAGGTAGAATGCCCCGATTTGGGCACTTTAACTTTTGATGTGGCTTATGGCGGTAACTATTATGCCATTATCGACCCGCAGCCCAACTTTCCGGGGCTGGAGCAGTACACCGCCAGTCAGCTTACCACCTGGAGCCGGGTAATCCGCAAACGGATTAACGAAGTATATGATTTTGTGCATCCGCAGAACCCGACTATCAATACCTGCACTCACATATTGTGGACCGGCGCTACTCTGTCTGAGGATGCCACCGCCCGCAACGCAGTTTTTTATGGCGATAAAGCTATTGACCGCTCGCCCTGCGGTACCGGCACTTCGGCCCGTATGGCCCAGTGGCATGCCAAAGGTAAGTTGAAGAAAGGCGATAAATTCATCCACGAAAGCATTATCGGCAGTAAGTTTATCGGTACTGTTGAAGATGTGGTGAAGATGGACGATATCGACGCTATTGTACCCGGCATTGAAGGCTGGGCCAAAGTGTACGGCTACAACACCATCAAAATTGACGATGATGACCCGTATGCGCATGGGTTTCAGGTGATCTAATACCCCTCCCAACCCTCCCCGGTAGGGAGAATTTTTGGAATAAGGGGTTACAATATGTTTACTATTTCGTATATAAATTATTAAAAGAAAGTAAAAGCCCTCCCTACCGGGGAGGGTTGGGAGGGGCGTATGTCTAAAATACTCATTATTGGCGGGGGCATCATGGGCCTGAGTTCTGCTTACTTTTTGCAGAAAGCCGGCCACGAGGTCATCATTCTTGAAAAAGGCGATTTAAACGATAATTGTTCCTTCGGCAATGCCGGCATGATTGTGCCGAGCCATTTTGTGCCGCTGGCAGCCCCCGGCATGATACAGCAGGGCATCCGCTGGATGTTTGACAGTAAAAGTCCTTTTTATGTTAAGCCTTCCTTAAATCCCCAGCTGATTTCATGGGGGATGAAATTTTTAAAACATGCCAACGCCGGACATGTGGAACGCGCAGCCCAGCCATTACTCGAAATATCTCAACTGAGCAAAAAGCTGTACCAGGAGCTTGGTAAACAGCCCGGCTTCGATTTCAGCCTAGTGGAAAAAGGTATTCTGATGTTTTACAAAACGGAGAAGGCAAGTGAGGAAGAAGCACATTTAGCAAAAAAAGGCCGTGAACTCGGCTTGGATATGGCAGTTTTAAATGCCGAAGAATGCAAAGCTTTACAACCCGAACTCAACCTTGATGTGCTCGGCGCAGTGCACTACCGTTGCGATGCGCACCTGTATCCCAATCATTTAATTGCAGCTCTGGTAAAGCATCTGGAAGATAATGGCGTACAGTTAATCCGTAACCATGAGGTAACCAAAATTGACGTTGCAGGCGGAAACATCAGCAAAGTTTGGACTGGCGCTCAGGAATGGGCTGCCAACCAGTATGTAATTGCGGGGGGCTCCTGGTCGCCGGCTATAGCTAAGCTGGTGAACTTAAAAGTTCCTTTACTTCCGGGTAAGGGCTATTCTTTTATGGTAAAAGAACCGCAGCAGCGCATGCAGATACCGGCTTTGCTGGCTGAAGCACGGGTGGCTATCACCCCTATGAATGGCAGCATCCGCTACGGCGGCACTATGGAACTGGCGCAGCTCAACAACCGTATCAATATGAACCGGGTGAAAGGGATTGTAGAGTCTGTTCCTAAATATTTCCCTGATTTGCATCCGGCTGTTCCTGCGGAGAAAGACATCTGGTTTGGTTTCAGGCCTTCCTCACCCGACGGTTTGCCTTACATCGGCCGTACGCAAAAATATAATAACCTGATTATAGCCACCGGCCACGGCATGATGGGCCTGAGCCTTGGCCCGGCCACCGGCTTACTGGTAAGTCAGGTAGCGGATGAAGCGGCTACAGA
>CAXTCH010000033.1:0-14468 GCA_964241945.1 uncultured Mucilaginibacter sp. | reverse complement strand
AATTCATTTAGAGGTACCGGCGTTGAGGAAGGCTTGCGGGCTTTAGAGAAAGTGAAAAAAGAGTTTGATTTGCCAGTAACCACCGATATTCATGAGCCTGCCCACGCGGCCATGGTGACTGATGTGGTAGATGTAATACAAATCCCTGCTTTTTTATGTCGCCAAACTGATTTACTGTTGGCTGCAGGCAATACGGGCCGGATTGTGAATATTAAAAAAGCACAGTTTTTAGCCGCTACACAAATGAAGTACCCTTTGGATAAGGTTCGTTCTACGGGTAATAACCAGGTGATGCTTACCGAGCGGGGCAGCATGTATGGCTTTGAACGCCTGGTAGTAGATTTTACCGGTATTATTGATATGATGGCATTTGGCGTACCGGTAGTACTGGATGCCACACACTCGGTGCAACGCCCTGGTTCGCTGGAAGGGAAAACCGGTGGTAACCGTGATTATGTGCCTTACTTAGCCAATGCAGCAGCGGCCATTGGTGTAAAAGGGTTCTTTTTTGAAACCCATCCCAATCCCGAAGAAGCGCTGTCGGACGGACCCAATTCCATTTATCTATCCGACTTTGCCCGGATGCTGCACAAAGTGAAAACGATTGTTGATTTGAATGAATCGGTTAAGTGAATCTCCGCTTTGTTATGTTGAGCGATAGCGAAGAATCTGTATGGTTGATTGCTACTTTACAGGTTCTTCGCTATAGCTCAGAATGATGTCAGCCGGTTGAGGCCACAAACATAATTTTCCAAAACAGCAACTAATCCTGTTCATCCGTTGTTAAGGCGGTAAATTGCACAATTTGTTAATACTGTACTTTGCAGTTAAAAAAAGTAAATGTTATCCATCATTCAATCTCAGATACAGTCGTCCATTCAGGTTAAGCAAGGTTTACTTAATAATCCTTCGTTGCTGCAGCATATTGCTGATGCAGCCGGGCTTATGATCCAAGCCTACAAAGATGGTAAGAAAACCTTAGTGGCCGGTAATGGCGGCAGCGCCGCAGATGCACAGCATGTATCGGCGGAACTGGTGGGTCGTTACTATTTCGACCGTCCGAGTATTCCGTCTATTGCCTTATCTACTGATACCAGTATTTTAACTGCCATCAGTAATGATTACGGTTATGATGAAGTATTTGCGCGCCAGGTGCAGGGCTATGGGGTGGCAGGCGATGTCTTTATCGGAATTTCAACTTCAGGTAACTCCGCTAATATTTTAAGAGCGCTGGAGGTTTGCAAACAAAAGGACATCAAATCTATCGTTTTGACCGGCCAAACCGGTGGAAAAATGAATGGCGAGGCGGATATCTGCCTTAAAGTGCCTTCAACAGATACGCCCCGCATTCAGGAATCGCATTTACTGATTGAGCACATGTTGTGCTACTTGGTGGAAGAGGCGCTGTTTGCCAAAAAATAACCATCTTTACCTGTCATTTTAAATACTATACCTTATGTCAGCTATATTAGTTTTAGGCGCTTCGGGCCAGTTAGGGCAATGCCTGGCTACGGTGAACCAAAGTGAACACCTGCAAAACATGGTGTTTCCTGCCGAGGCCAATGCCAATATTTTAGATACTGATGCCCTACGACAGTTGTTTGAGGAGCACCAGCCGGCCTACTGTATCAACTGTGCAGCTTATACCGCCGTTGATAAAGCCGAAGACGAAATCAGTATTGCCCGCAAAGTAAATAAAGACGGCGCTGCCAATATCGCCGCTTTGTGCAAAGAATTTGGTACGGTATTAATCCATGTATCTACCGACTTTGTGTTTGAAGGTAATACCCCATATCCGCTTGTTGAAACCGATGCTGCTAATCCTATCAATGTGTACGGACTTACCAAATTGGAAGGGGAGAAGGCGGTAGAAGAATTGATGGAGCAGTACTTTATTGTACGTACCAGCTGGCTGTACTCCGAATATGGCAACAATTTTGTGAAAACCATTCTTAAACTTGCCAACGGCCGTGATGAATTGCGGATTATTGCCGATCAGGTAGGTACGCCAACTTATGCCATTGACTTAGCGGGAGCCATTTTGGCTATCATTAAAAGCGGAAGTAAAAAATACGGTATTTACCATTACAGCAATGAGGGTGTAACCTCATGGTATGATTTTGCCAAAGGTATTTTTGATATTGCCGGTACGCAAATTAACGTATTACCTATCCGCACCCACGAATATCCAACTAAGGCTGTGCGCCCAACATTTTCGGTAATGGATAAAGCTAAAATCAAACAGACGTTCAATATCACTATTCCTTACTGGCGTGACAGTTTGATAGCGTGTATTAGTAAGCTGGATAGGTAAAACCTATTAAGGTAAGCGCTGTGAGTAGTTTTAAACTACTCACCTGCTATTTCGGTAATCTGTGACTATCGACAGCGGTTATAATTCTGCTCCCAATTGCTCAATCACGCTTTCAAGTTCTTCCGGTTTCACCCATTTGATTTTGTGATCTTTTCTAAACCAGGTCATTTGCCGTTTGGCAAAGCGGCGGGTATTTTGTTTGATAAGGGTTACGGCGGTGGCCAAGTCGGTTTTTCCGCCAAGGTAATCAAACAGTTCGGCATAGCCTACTGTGTTCAGGGCATTTAAATGGCAATAATCGCGTAAGCCCTTTACTTCATCTAATAAGCCGTTTTGCATCATGATATCTACCCTGTAATTGATGCGGGCATACAACACTTCACGCGGTAAGTCGATAGCTAATTTGATGATACGAAAAGGCCGGGGCTTCACGCTGGCTTTACGAAAGGATGAATAAGGCCGGCCCGTACTTTCAATCACTTCAAGGGCACGTATAAGTCGCTGGGGGTTGTGTATATCTACTTGCCGGTAATATTCTGGATCGGCTTGCTGCAATTGCTGTTGCAGGGGCGATATCCCTTCGGCAGTATGGCGTTGGTTCAGGTGCTCCCTGATAGTCGGGTCAACTTCGGGTAAATCATCAAAACCTTCGCAAATCGCTTTAATAAACAAGCCGGATCCGCCGGCCATGACGACTACGTGGTGCTGTTTAAAAAGCTCATTCAGCAATTGCAATCCTTCGCGCTCAAAATCGCCAACATTAAACAGTTCAGTAATTGAATGTGAGTTGATAAAATAATGCGGTGCCGCCGCCAGTTCTGCTATATCAGGTTTGGCGGTACCAATCGTCATTTCGCGATAGAATTGCCGGGAATCGGCCGATAAAATAGCCGTTCGGAAACGTTGCGCCAGTTGTATAGCTAATGCTGTTTTACCAGAAGCCGTGGGGCCGGCAACAACAACGAGCGTTTTGTTCTGCATAGCCAGTTAATATTTATTCATTCTGCCTGCCGGGGACACTTAAAGCTACAAAATAATCACCCCTTGTTATAAGGAGAGTAATCTCTGTATAACAAGGACTAACAGGTATATACCGTTACTGTCTTTCGCAAATAATGAACGTTATTTAGTAATCTTCTTCAGAACCGCCTTTATGCGATGGAAACTCATCTTCGTCCTCTCCGAAACTACCGCCAAATTCATCTTCTTCCTCGCTTTCCTCCTCGTGCTCTTCAGCGGCGCCCTCTTCACGCACTTCCGTAAAATCTTCCGTATCCTCAGGCGTATACTCCATTTCGTTCAGGAAATCAAACTCTTCGTTCGTTGGCGGAATGACCGTCGGGTTGTAGATGTTGCCAAACTGCTTGGGCGGTTCGCCGGTCGACTTGGCGGTTACCGGGTAGTTTACGCCCGGCGCATCGTCCAGTATTTTAATCAGTTCCACATGGAAATCAAACGGGCGGTCGAAATTTGAGGTATAATAAAATTTTTGATGGGGGTCATCAATAAAACTGCTCAATTTCGCTTTTTCCATCAGCGTAACACCACGGTCTATTTTACGCTGAGTGGGTTTATAGGCAATTTCTTCTCCTTTGGTCCCCTGGTAATTACTCACATAAAATGATGAAGAATAATCGGAATTGAAATTGATAGCCTGGTGAATGGCGAAATGTAAATCCTGAAACGTTTGTACGGATTTGATATCAATATCCCTGCTTACCTCATCATAATCTTCAAAGGTTACTCTAAACCTGTAAACTGCCATTTTTTATAGTAGATTTTAGTCAAAAATAATGTTTTTAATTTAATTTGTGTTTGCCGCAACTTTTAAGCCAATTTCTGCGCCCTTGCGTATGGTGAACTCCAAAGCGGCTTCATGCGTATTCGGAATTTCGCCTTCCAGTATCGCTTCGCGTATCTGATTTTTAATGATACCTACTTCACGGCCTTCTTTTAAGCCAAATAACTGCATAATATCATTGCCGGTTACCGGTGGCTGCCAGTTGCGTACACGGTCGCGTTCTTCCACATCCTTCAGCTTTTGCTGTACCAGCTCAAAGTTCTGGCGATATTTTTTTAGCTTGTACTCGTTTTTGGTGGTAATGTCGGCTTTACACAACAGCATCAGGCTTTCAATATCATCACCGGCCTCAAACAGCAGGCGGCGTACGGCCGAGTCGGTCACAATTTCCTGCGTAAGCACAATCGGGCGCATGTGCAGCTGCACCAGTTTCTGCACCTGCTTCATGTGCTCGTTAAGCGGCAGCTTCAGCCTGGTAAACAGTTGAGGTACCATACGGGCGCCGCGATCTTCATGCCCGTGAAAGGTCCAGCCGTGACCAGCCTCAAAGCGTTTGGTCAGCGGTTTGGCAATATCGTGCAGCAGGGCGGCCCAGCGCAGCCACAAATTATGAGTGGTAAGGCTGATATTGTCGAGCACCTGCAGGGTATGGTAAAAATTGTCTTTGTGCCCGCGGCCGTGCATGTATTCCACGCCGTGCAGCGCCGCCATTTGCGGGAAGATGATGGGCAGCAATTCGGTATCAAACAAATATTTGAAGCCGATTGAGGGTTTGGGCGAAAGCATGATTTTATTCAACTCGTCCGTAATGCGCTCCTGTGATACAATGCTGATGCGCTGTTTTTGGGTACGAATGGCCTGCAAAGCTTCCTCATCAATGATGAAATCGAGCTGAGATGCAAAGCGCACGGCGCGCATCATGCGCAGGGGGTCGTCCGAGAAAGTCTCGAGCGGGTTGAGCGGTGTTTTGATAAGCCGCTGCTCCAGGTGCTGCAAGCCGTTAAACGGATCAATCAATTCGCCGTATTCATCCGGGTGCAGGGCAATCGCCAATGCGTTGATGGTAAAATCGCGGCGCTTTTGGTCATCGTCGAGCGTACCGTTTTCCACAATGGGCTTGCGCGAGTCGGCCCGGTACGATTCTTTGCGGGCACCCACAAACTCTACCTCCACATCCTGATAGCGTAGCATGGCCGTGCCAAAGTTTTTAAACACTGATACCTTTACCTGCAGAGCGCGGGCTACTAATTCGGCAAAATCAATGCCATTGCCCAGCACAGTAATATCAATATCTTTAGAGGGACGTTCCAAGAAAATATCGCGTACAAAGCCGCCGATGGCATACGCCTTTACATTTTGTTTACCTGCCAGTCGGGAAATAACAGAGAATACCGGGTGTTGCAAATGCTGTTTCATGAGCGCAGCTGCAAAAGTAATCATATAAAACAGGTTTGGGGAATAAATGGATTAAGAGAGTGACTGGGTCATTAAATGAGTAGCTGAGATGCAAGGACAAACAATTGAAAGAGCATCCAATCATCCTGTTAATCCTAAAATTCTGCAAATCCTGATTCAGAAATTATCGCCTTATAAATTCAAACTTGCCGGTAGCGTCCAGGCGCATAATGGTGGAAGGCTTTTTGGGAGTATAGTCCTGTTGTTCAAGGTTTACCACGTAGTCCACACCATTTATCACGTCCTGACTTACCTCTGCAAACGTTTGTGGCGAAGGCTGCCCGCTGATGTTGGCCGAGGTAGACACCAGCGGCTTGCGCAGGCGCTGTATCAGCTGCTCACAAAAGGGGTGCTTTACCACTCGGATGCCCACGCTGCCATCTGCATTAATCACGGCCGGCGACAGGTTTTTAGCGCCCGGCATTACAAGGGTTAAGGGATGCTCAGCATATTCTATTAAATCGAAAGCTATTTCAGGTACTTCCTGAATATAGCCTTCCAGCTTATTAGGGGTATCAATGAGCACGATAACGCTTTTGGCTTCATCTCGCTGTTTCAGCTTAAAAATCTTCTTTACAGCCTCGGTGTTAGTGGCGTCACAACCAATGCCCCAAATGGTATCAGTAGGGTATAGGATGATGCCGCCTTGTTGTATGATGGTCAGCGCTTTAGCTACTTCGTCTTTAAGCATGGTGTTGTAGAGTTTGCCGATACAAATGTATCATTTGCCCGGCTAAGTGCGCATCATTAAATTTTGAGGCGTACTGCAGTCCTTGCGCTACCATACGCTGCCGGGTGTCAGAATCTCTTAACAGTCTGTTAATTTGCCGGGCCATATCCTGCTCATCATCCGGATGTACATATACGCTGTCCGGTCCGCCGGCTTCTTCCAGGCAGGAGCCGGCAGCTGCGATTACCGGCACACCCGATCGCAGCGCTTCCAGTACCGGGATGCCAAAGCCTTCGTAGCGTGAAGGATAAATAAAAACGGCAGCCAGTTGATACATCACCGGCAGATCAGCAAAAGATACCTGATGTAAAAAGAAAACCCGGTTCGTCAGATGATGTTCTTGTAAATAGGCTTTTACTTCTTCGAGGTAAGGCGTGGCTTTACCCACTACTACCAGCGGTACGGCAGGCGCTGCCTCTTTTAATGCCTTTACAATTAGCAGCAGATTTTTGCGTTTTTCGATAGTGCCTACTGTAAGCAAAAAGCTTTCGGGTAGGTTATACTGCTGGCGTACCGTTTGTTTCCGGTCCTCGCTAACGGGCTGACCAAACACTTCATCGCAGTTTTGATAAATAACACTGATTTTAGCCGAATCCACTTGTAAAAAGTTAACCAAATCGGTCTTAGTTTGCTCACTAATAGCTACAACGGCGTTTGCAACCCGGCAGGCGTATTTTAACTTGGCTACGTAGATGCGCCGGTTCAGCCAGCCAAAATATTCAGGGAAACGCAGGGCGATTATATCATGTACGGTAACTACAGTGGCTATGCCCCGGCCTTTTATGCCCAACGGCAATTCATGGCTTAGGCCATGATAGATTTCCACCTGGTCGCGCTTTAAATCGGTAACCAAGCTCCTGGTACGCCACCAGGAAGTGAACAGCTGTGTAGCAGGCAGATGAACTTGCACTCCCGGCAACGAGCTTAACAGGCGTAGCCAGCTGTTGGGCTTAGTTTTGGGCGTATAAAGATAGTATTGAAAATCAGGTTGCTGCGAGGTTAAACTTTTTAGTAACCACCGACTGTAATTGCCCAGCCCGGTGGCATTCAAAAAAGCCCGTTTTGCGTCAAAGCCAACTTTCATTTGTTTACGGGTTGAATTGGTTCATTGGTTCGTTAGTTTATTGGGTAAATCAAAAAATGTATTTTATCATAATTTAACCAATAAACTAATGAACGGATTCAACCAATAAACCAACTTAAACCGCTACGTTGTTTTCACGCAGGGCATCGTTCAGGGAAGTTTTTTTATCGGTCGAATCTTTGCGTTTACCGATAACCAGCGCGCAGGGCACCTGGTATTCGCCCGCGGGAAACTTTTTGGTGTATGAGCCCGGAATTACTACGGAACGTGCGGGTACCCGGCCTTTGTATTCAACAGGCTGAGCGCCGGTTACGTCAATTATTTTGGTAGAAGCCGTTAGTACCACGTTGGCACCTAATACAGCTTCACTTTCCACATGAACACCTTCTACCACAATAGCGCGCGAACCGATAAAGCAGTTATCTTCAATAATCACCGGAGCAGCTTGTACCGGTTCCAGCACACCGCCAATGCCGACACCACCACTTAAATGGCAATGCTTGCCAATCTGCGCGCATGAGCCTACCGTTGCCCAGGTATCCACCATAGTGCCTTCATCTACATAAGCGCCGATGTTAACATACGACGGCATCATGATTACACCTTTGGCTAGGTAGGCGCCGTAACGGGCAATGCCGTGAGGAACTACACGAACGCCGGCTTTTTTGTAATCCGTTTTCAGCTTCATTTTATCATGGAATACGAAAGGGCCTACCTTAATTTCTTCCATGTTCATGATAGGGAAGTACAGGATAACGGCTTTTTTGATCCAATCGTTTACATGCCAGCGGTTACCAATAGGCTCGGCAACGCGGATTTCACCTTTATTCAAGCGTGAAATTACTGTTTCAATGGCATTGATATAGTCATTCTCGCTGAGCAGATTACGTTCTTCCCAGGCATCTTCAATCAGTTTTTTTATATCTGTGTACATCGTTTCAAAGTTTTGGCAAAATAACGGATTTTTGAACATATTTGATGCCGCTATTCCAAAAACTCAATAGCACCTGTGTTGTTATTTTAAGCAAATGCCCGAAAAAGAAAAACTACGGATAGACAAGTACCTATGGGCCATTCGCCTGTTCAAAACCCGTTCGCTGGCTACCGAGGCTTGTAAAGCCGGCCGCATTAAGCTGGAAGGCGCCAATATCAAACCCTCGCACGAAGTAAGAGTAGGCGAAACTTACCAGATTTCAAAAGGTACAGAACGCAAAATAATTAAGGTAACCGGTTTGCTTGAAAACCGCAGCGATTATCAAACTGCCATTAAGTTTTATGAAGACCTGACCCCGCCCGAGCAGACGCCTGCTTTTCAATCTATGTTTCATGCCCCGGTGCTCAGGCGCGATCGCGGCGCAGGGCGGCCCACCAAGCGCGACCGTCGTGAAATTGATGATTTGCAGGGCGGGTATTTTGAGAAGAAGGAAGAGTAAATCAGTGCAATCCGGTATCGGCTGATATTGTTTTTGCTTTCCATAACATCTGCCTGAAAGTAGGCGTAATAATAAGGTACAGGTCAAATCATTTTTGATTTAACGGAGATTACTATATTTGACTTTTCCTGTGCCTAAGTAAACGACTACCCGTTGATGAAGATTTTGAGTGAGCATTTCTATCAGGCCTTGTTTGAACAATCGGCAATTCCGATGGCTATTTTAAAAGCCGACGCGCCGTATTTTACTATCGCAGCTACCAACCAAGCTTATCATACCACCACGCACCGAACCATCGACCAAATAATTGGCCAGAGCGCATTAAATATATTTGCTTCTGCTGAGGTGGATTCGAAAATTCCGGTTATTACAGAAGCTTTAACCCGGTGTATAGACCGTAACGAGGCAACCCGTTTACCGGTATTAACCTTTGAAACAGCCGCCGGGTTTAGTTACTGGCAGATAGAGATTACACCGGTAACCGGAGAAAAAGGTGCTGTTGATTATCTGATATGCAGTACTCAAAACATTACCCCACAGGAAAAAGCGCGCTTAGGAGCTGAAGCAACAAGAGTACGTGAGCAGGAACTGAACGAGGAGCTGGTTGGTGCTAATCAGGAACTGGCGGATGCCAACAGTGAATTAGCTGCTGCCAATGAAGAATTGATTACGGTTACCGAGGAGTTAAGTCTGTCCCAGGAAAACCTGAAGATACTAAATTTTGAACTGGAAGACCGTGTTAAACGCCGTACCATGGCGCTGACGGAAAGTGAGATTCGTTTACGCAATGTATTCGAACAGGCGCCCGTAGGCATCTGTGTGCTTACCGGGTCTGAATTTACAATAGAACTGGCTAACGACGTAATTTTGTCTATATGGGACAAAACCCGGGCAGTAATCGGAAGTCCGCACAGTACGGTGAGGCCCGAACTTGAAAACGAGTCTATCAATGCCATCCTGCAACAGGTATACACCACCGGTAAGCCCTACGGAGGCAACGAAGTAAAGGCCTATAAAGTGAACCGCGGTGAACAGGACTGGGGATATTACAATTTTGTATATCAGCCCCTCCTCAACAAAGAAAATGCTGTAACCGGCATTATGATTATTGTAGACGATGTTACAGACAACGTTTTAGCCCGCCAGGAAAAATTGCGTAATGCCGAACAGGTCAGGCTGGCCAAAAATGCAGCACAGCTGGGTATGTTCGATATGGATGTGCAAACCGGTGCGCTGGAATGGGATGCCCGGTGCCGCCAACTGTTTGGGATCAGCCACAATCATCCGGTAAATTACGAACACGATTTTTTACCGGGCCTGCATCCCGATGACCGGGAGTGGGTTAATGAGGTAGTGACCAATGTATTTAACAAGGCGCTTACTGACGGCGAATTTGACGTGGAATATCGTACTATAGGTATAGACGATAAGCGATTGCGTTGGGTAAGGGCAAAAGGCCGGGTATTTTTTGATGAGCAGGACCGCCCGCTGCGCTTTATTGGTACCGTACTGGATATTACCGAACAGGTAAATATCAGGCGCGAACTGGAAGATAACGAAAAGCGCCTGCGCTTTATGCTGAATGCTATTCCACAGCAGGTATGGACGGCTAAGCCAGACGGTACGCTGGACTATGTGAACCAGGTTATAATCAATAATTTCGGGCATACCGGGCTGCATATTGTAAATCAGGGCTGGTATGCTTTTATTCATCCTGAGGATTTACCGGCTTGTATAGAGGCATGGGAAACTTCACTGGCTGCCGGCAAGGATTATGCAGGCGAATTCAGGTTGCGATTTAAAGATGGCAGCTACCGGTGGCATTTAAGCCGCGCTGTCCCGCTAGCCGAAAATGGCATGATTAAGCTATGGATAGGCACCAATACCGATATTGATGAACAAAAAAATAATGAGCATAAAAAAGATGAATTTTTATCCATTGCCAGCCACGAGTTAAAAACGCCGCTTACCAGCATTAAGGCGTTTAACCAGCTGATGCAACGTACCGGCGACCCTCAGAAGTTAAACCGCTTTGTGGCTAAGTCGGCCGAGCATATCACCCGCCTGGAGCGCCTGATTAATGATTTGCTGGATGTTACTAAACTTAACGCGGGCAAAATGACGTATGATATGCAGCTTTTTGATTTTAAGCAAATGCTGCAGGAAAGCGTGGAGAGTGTACAGCAGTATTCACCTTCACATCATATTGTAATTGAGCAGGCCGACGATATAACTTACACCGGTGACCGCCTGCGTCTGGAGCAGGTGCTGAATAATTTTTTAAGCAATGCCATCAAGTATTCACCGGATGCCAGCCGGGTGGTGGTAAACAGCCGGGTACAAGGGGACAACCTGATTGTGTCGGTGCAGGATTTCGGGATCGGTATTGCCGAGGAAAGCCTGGACCGCCTGTTTGACCGGTATTACCGGGTAGACAATACTGCGATGCGTTTTGAAGGATTGGGACTGGGGTTGTTTATATCTTCAGAAATATTGAAGCGGCATAATGGTACTTTTTGGATTGACAGTAAACAGGGTGCAGGTTCAATCTTCTACTTCCGGTTGCCTATTACCCTGGAGATGAAATATAACCCCATGATACAGGAGGTTGACCGGTATCAGGACAACACCATTACTGTTACTTACAGCGGCAACGGTTGCCTGAGCGCCAACTGGACCGGTTTTCAGACTTTTGAAACAGTAAAGCAAGGTTGTATACGTATGCTCGAAATGATCAACCGGCATCGGTGTAATCATATTCTTAACGACAATCGTGAAGTGTTAGGCACTTGGTCTGAGGCATCCGAGTGGGTAGAAGAGGTGTTTTTTCCAATGATGGAGAAAGCCGGCATTATTAAATTAGCCTGGATATTTTCGCCCAGCGTATTCAGTCAACTGTCAGCAAAAAAGAGTGTGGATGTAGCCGTAGGCAACATCACCACCCAGTTTTTTACCGATATACACGAGGCCGAGCATTGGGTATGTGAGGGAACGGTGACTGCTTAATGTTACTCCAGGTAAATCAATAATGCGTCTTGTCTCCATTAGTTTCCCAAAGCTTAAACGCTTCCAGCGCCTCTTCCCGCAATAGCTGCTCGGCGGGCAGTTCACGCTCAGCTACGGGCCGTTCAATTTCTTCATAAATCAACTGGTCGTCAAAATGAATAGCTGCTGCATCTGCCTTGGTATTGCCATAGTAAATCTTATCCAGGTGCGCCCAGTAAATAGCGCCCAAGCACATAGGGCAGGGTTCGCAGCTGGTGTAAATTATGCAGCCTTTGAGGTTATACGTGTTCAGCTTTTGGCAAGCCAGCCGGATGGTTGCTATCTCTGCATGGGCCGTAGGATCATTTGAGGGCACTACCGTGTTTGCGCTGGCAGCCACTACCTCGCCATCTTTCACAATTACTGCACCGAAAGGACCGCCCAAACCCTGCTGTACATTCTGTTTGGACAGCTCAATTGCCACCCGCATAAATTTATGATGATTGGTTTGCTCCATTATTACGTTAATTAAAAAACCCCAACGGTCAGGTTGGGGTCAGGTAGTTATATCATTAATCTTTCAATCGCACATTTGCATATCTGCAAATCCGCACATCAAATGTTATTTTTTATTGTAAGCATCATTCAGGCGCTTTACCACATCGGTGGTTACATCCAAGCTCGGATCACCGTACAACATGTTAGCATTGCCTTTCTGGAAAGTTAAAATCATTTTGTAGCCTTTTTCTTTCGCATAATCTTTCATAAAGGCTGATATCTTTTCGTACAGTTTTACCTGCTCGCTCATTTGCTCATTTTGTACCTGTGCACTGGCATTTTGTGAGTATTGCTGAAATTCCTGTCCTTTTTGCTGCAGGCGCTTTTCGGTAGAAGCACGGTCGTCGGCAGTCATGGTATTAGCATTGCGCTGATATTCGGCTACCTCACGTTGTATGGCCTGCTGGCGGGCGCCTACATCGTTCTGGGCAGCTTTGCCTTTAGTTTCCAAACGGGCGCTCATGTCTTTCACATATTTATACTGCGACAGTAAAGTATCCTGATTTACAAATACGATCTGTGCTTTGTCATCAACAGGTACGGCCGCAGCAGTGGTGGTTGCCGGGGCGGTCTTGGAGCCGGTATCGGCAGTTTTGTTCTGGTTACAAGCGGCTAAACCGGCAGCAAGCATCAGTCCGAGGGTAACTTTTGTAAAAATCGAAGAAGGGGTTTTCATTATGTTTATTTACTATTTCCTGGCAAAGATAAAATTTAGCTGCAAGTATACTAAAGTTTTTGATTACCTGATTATGACCGGGTTATTTATCCACACTGCCGTTTTTCGCTATATTTTTCGTATTTTTGGTAGTTATTTCGAATCTTAAATATGAGCGAAGAAAATCAAGACAGATCCAATTATTCAGCAGATAATATACAGGTTTTAGAAGGTTTAGAGGCGGTGCGTAAGCGCCCTTCTATGTATATAGGCGATACCGGTTTTAAAGGCCTGCACCACCTGGTGTATGAAGTAGTGGATAACTCCATCGATGAAGCATTAGCCGGTTATTGCAGCGACATTAAAGTGTTTATTCATCCCGGAAATTCCATATCCGTACAGGATAACGGCCGCGGCATTCCAACGGCCATACACACTAAAGAAAAACGCTCAGCACTGGAAGTGGTGATGACGGTATTGCACGCCGGCGGTAAATTTGATAAAGATACCTATAAAGTATCCGGTGGTTTGCACGGCGTGGGGGTAAGTTGCGTTAATGCACTTTCAATCCAACTAAAGGCAACGGTTTATCGCGAAGGAAAGATATTTGAACAGGAATACCAAAAGGGTAAGCCACAGTATGATGTAAAGGTGGTAGGCGAAGCGGAGAAGACTGGTACAACGGTTACCTTTCAGCCCGATCCTGAAATTTTTACCACCACTACCGAGTATAAATATGATACGCTGGCAGCCCGTTTGCGTGAACTGGCTTATTTGAATAAAGGCATTCGCCTGTCATTAACTGATGAGCGTTTTCCTCAGGAAGACGGTACCTTTTTAACAGAAGATTTTTATTCGGAAGGCGGCCTGAAAGAATTTGTAAAGTATCTGGATGGTACCCGCGAACCGATTATTCCGGAACCTATTTATGTAGAAGGCAACAAGCAGGGCATACCTGTAGAGCTGGCTTTGCAGTATAATAATACCTATTCGGAGAACGTACACTCTTACGTTAACAATATCAATACCATTGAAGGCGGAACGCACGTAGCCGGCTTCCGCACCGGTTTAACCCGTACCTTAAAGGCTTATGCCGAGAAAGAGGGGTTATTGAAAAACGTAAAAGTAGAAATTAGCGGTGATGACTTTCGTGAAGGTTTAACCGCCGTAATTTCGGTTAAAGTAGCTGAACCGCAGTTTGAAGGCCAGACTAAAACCAAGTTGGGTAATAACGAGGTGAGCGGCGCAGTAAACGTTGCCGTAGGTGAAATCTTAACTGCCTATCTGGAAGAAAACCCGCGGGAAGCTAAAATGATCATCGGTAAAGTGGTACTGGCAGCTACTGCTCGTGCGGCGGCCCGCAAAGCTCGCGAGTTGGTGCAGCGTAAAAGTGTAATGAGCGGCTCGGGCTTACCTGGTAAACTGGCCGACTGCGCGAACAGCGACCCTGCAG
>CAXTCH010000032.1:0-14486 GCA_964241945.1 uncultured Mucilaginibacter sp. | reverse complement strand
ATACCTGTCCGTTGCGCAGGCCGGCCAACATTAACGGAAAGCCAACCGGACAATGAATGGTGTAAATACTGGCAACCACCGGAAACATCACTTTAATAAATGCCTGATTCTTTAGGCTCCATTCTACCAAACCTTTATCATTGCCCCCGCTAAACAAAATGCCCGGCTTTTGCGAAAGCTCGAGCGCAAAGACGGGATTACCATGCCCGGTTAATTCGGTAATTTTTTCTGCTTTCATAAATTAATTACGCCGTAATGCACGATGGTATGTTTGTACATCACTATATATTAGCATGGGGCAAAAATACAGTCTGATTAGCCGGCATTGTCCTTACCTTAACCAGCCATATTTTGCATAACGGTCTAATGCCTTTTTTGTAAATGATGATGTAAATAGATTAATAAAACTCAGGCGGCGGGTTGAGTTTTGGATTTTGCTGCTGATGCCAATAAGGATAAATCAAATCAGTCTTGCTTGCCTGATCTAATTTCTTTATCTGCTCGGTAGTCAAATTCCATCCTACGGCTTCTAAATTTTGTTTCAATTGCTCTTCATTACGGGCGCCAATCACCAGGTTTACCACGGTAGGCCGTTGTAATAACCAGTTTAAAGCTACCTGGGCTATCGATTTGCCGGTTTCCTCGGCCACTTCGTCGAGCGCGTCTACAATTTTATATAAGCGTTCAAAATCCGTAGCCGGGCCATGGCTGCCGCCTTGGCTCAGGCGTGAACTTTCAGGGACCGGCTGCCCCCTGCGGAATTTTCCGCTTAGCCGGCCTGAAGACAAGGGGCTCCATACAATAGTGCTTACTTTTTGGTCGATACCCAAAGGCATCAATTCCCATTCAAACTCGCGGTCCAGTAAAGAATAGTAGGCTTGGTGGGCCACGTAACGCGCCCAGCCATAGCGCTCAGACACCGAAAGCGATTTCATTAAATGCCAGCCCGAAAAGTTAGAGCAAGCTATATATCGGATTTTGCCACTGGTAATCAAATCTTCCAGTGCATGCAAAGTTTCTTCTACCGGCGTTACACCATCAAAACCGTGCAGATGATAAATATCAATATAATCAGTTTTCAGCCGACGCAAACTGTCTTCGCAGGCTTTAATTAAATTATAACGTGAAGACCCGAAATCATTGGGTTCGTCGCTCATCGGGAAGGTGGCTTTACTTGAAATCAGTACCCGGTTCCGGATGCCTTCTAACGTCTTACCCAAAATTTCTTCAGACAAGCCTCTTGAATACACATTGGCCGTATCAAAGAAATTAACCCCGGCATCCATGCAAAGGTCCACCAACCGTTTGGCTTCGTCCTGTTGAGTATCGCCCCAAGCTTTAAAAAATTGATTGCCGCCGCCAAAAGTGGCTGTGCCAAAACTCAATACCGGCACCCGGAGACCCGAGGAGCCTAATTGTCTGTGTTCCATATATGATAGATGTTGATGTATAAGCCGTTCATCCGGCCCCTAAACAAAACTCGCTTTATCAGTTATTTATCAAAGGTAAATTTTTAATAATGACTGAACGCTGACGACACCCGCATCTCACGTTTTGTATTTGATTATTTTTTCGAACGTCTGATGACGGTATAAGTGAGCAGTCCCGCTAAGGTGATCAAAGATGTAATCAACAAAATATTTACCGGTTCGGGCGGTAGGTACTGTACACCTTTTTTGTTGGTTTTTGCCGGCTCTTTCACATAGCGCCCATAGGCAGGTACCGCTACCTTGTCAAAATGCGCCACCAGTTCATTCAAGCCTTTAGTCAATTCCTCACCGCGCATAGGTTTGCCATGGCCGGTAGCTGCAATTTTGGGATGCAGTTTCCATAAGGCTTTTACCGAGGAAGCGGCGGCAATCCAATCATTGGTGAAATATTTAGGCGGACCTGAAATTACCTTTTTCTGGGTAGCTACCGAAAATGCGGATTCCTGCTGAGTGGTCACAAACGCATCCCCGCCAATCAGCAATCCATCACGGTGCCTGAACAAGGAGATGTGACCAGGCGCATGGCCCGGCGTATGCACATACTGCCATTCTGTAAGCACAGGCAAACCACCGGATTTGTCTAAAGCATGTATTCGTGAGCTGATATTAATTGGCTTTTTAGGATAAACAAAAGAAATCCAACTCATCAAGCCTCCGCCTGTTAAAGGGTCGGGCGGCGGATAAGAAGATAGTCCGGTTAGGTAAGGCAGTTCCAGGGAGTGAGCATACACTGGAACATCGGTCCATTCTTCCAACAAAATTTTAAGGGCGCCTACATGATCAAAATGCCCATGGGTAAGAATAATAGCGGCAGGCGGATGATTTTCGCCAAATAACTCGGCGGCCATCGCTTTAATACGACCGGCTGAGCCTTTTAAGCCAGCATCAATTAACACCCATTGCCCATCGCCGCCGGCAATCATAAACACGTTAACAAATACAATCCGCATTCCCCACACATCAGGGGTTACTTGAAAATAATCTTTTTTGATGGTCTTACCCTCTATTTCCTGCACTTCCATAACCCAACTGTTTAGTAAACTTGAAAGGGTAACAGTAACCGTGAGCGAGAGTTTTTAAATTAATAATTAAAACAGCGAGTATTGTGCAGTTCGTGCCTGTACCGGAGGAGCGGTAACCGTAACATGATAATAGCCTGTGCGTTGTATCTGGTAAACAGCGCTTTCCTGATAGCGCGAAGCCACAATAATTTGCGTATCGCCGGCATGCTCGTCAAATAATTTTTGCACCAGCAAAGGGTTATTGTTTTCTTTTGATAAGTGCGCCAGCAGCAAATGCGTCATAAAGGGAGGCCGGTAAGCTTTAAATACTTCGAGCGCCTGCCGGTTGGAAAGGTGGCCTTTACCACCACTGATGCGCCTTTTCAAATGGTAAGGATAATGCCCTCCGTGCAGCATATGCTCGTCATAATTCGCCTCCAAAAACGCGGCATGGCATTGGCTGAAATGCTGTAACAAGTTGGTACAAGGTACACCGATGTCTGTAAATACTCCTACAGTAACCCCATCATGCGCCACTGTGAAACTATGAGGGTCGGCCGCATCATGGTGTTTCAAAAACGCAGTAACGCTCAGGCTGCCGATGGCTATGGGTACATTAGCCGGAAATGCATAAGTAAGGCTCAGGTCCAGGTCCAGCCGACCATGTTGATGGGTGCGCGGGGTGATATATCCTGGCAAACTGTATTTCCGGGCCAGCACAGGTATACCGCGAATATGGTCGGAATGTTCATGCGACACAAAAATGGCCTTCACTTTTTGCATAGAAAGACCCAGGCGCTGCATTCGTTTTTCTACCTCCCGGCACGAAATACCCACATCCACCAACACGGCATCTTTACTGTTACCCACATAGTAACAGTTGCCATTACTTCCGGAATTTAACGAGGCAATAAATAACGACATTGAACTTGCAAAGTAACCGGTTTTTGCGCTAATTCAATAGTTATTTTTGATTTTACAGGTTGAGATGATAATTCTACGCTGCGGGCTTTCCGTTACTATCGCTAACGCGGGATGGTAGGTGCTGTTCAGTTACTTATTTTACCAGCTGTTTAATTATCTCTGCCACATAACCCGGCTGTTCTAAAGGATAAAGATGCCCCAAGCCTTGGGTTTCAATTAACCGTGCGCCTTTCAGGTTAGGCATTACGTCGTTTTTTATCATTTCAGGCGTGATGGCTTTGTCATCTTTGGAGGCAATAACGGTAACCGGCATTTGTAAATCGGCTACCAGTGGTGCAATGGAATCATTCATGCCCTGCTCAATCCACCAGCGCCAGGTATTGCCATCCACTATGTAGTTGGTAGCTACTGCAATTTCGTAGGCATCAGTGCTTAAAGGCTGTACGCTATTCTTTTTAATGTTGGCCGTAGCGGCTTCCGCGCTTGGGTGTACCAGCATTTCCTGTTTTTCGTTATCGGGCATGCGTTCAACAGTAGGAGGAGAAGGCGCAAATAAAATCAATTGCTCTACCTGCCCTGCAGGTGCCTCTGCAGCAGCCAACATGGCAACTTTACCTCCCATTGAGTGGCCTATTAAGGTGTATTGGTTAACGTTTAGCTCTGCCAATAGCTGCAACGCATATGAAGCAAAGTTTTTAATAGAGGGTTCTTCCAGGGGTGCTGTACCACCAAAGCCGGGTAGATTTATAGCTATGGAACGATATTCATTTGATAATTCATAGCACACCCATTGCCAGGTATCAGCGGCGCCTCCAAAATAATGCAAAAACACCAGCGTTTTACCACTGCTTTCTGTACCCCATTCATTTACTTTATTGCCTGATAATGCATCGTTGCTCATAGGTAGTCATTAAATAGAAAACCGGCTTTTATGCGCTAACATATAAAGCCGGTTTTTGTGGCAATTAAAATGCAAAATAAATCAACCGAAAGCTGACTCAACAGCGCCGCCGTCAACGCGGTAATTACTGCCGTTAACAAAGCTGGCCAAGTCTGAAGCCAGGAAGGAAATAACATTAGCCACCTCTTCTGCTTTACCCCGGCGCTTCACGGCCAAATGCGGACGGTCGGTTTGTAAGAAAGATTGCACTGCTTCTTCTCTCGATGTACCTTTTTCCTTAGCCAGCTGATCCATCATAGCGTCGGTCATCGGGGTTTCAATGAAAGCCGGTGAGATACAATTGAACAACAGCCCGTCATTTGAATACGCTCTCGACAAACACTTTGACAAGTTGATAATTCCCGCTTTACAAGCATTGTAAGGGCTTTCTTCCTCATAAGGCTGAAAGGCATTTTCAGAGGCTACCAGCACTACGCGGCCCCACTTATTTTTTTGCAGCTGAGGAATAAAAGCACGGCATATACGTACCGCGCCCAATAAATCAATATCGATGGTTTTTTGCCAGTCATCATCGGTAAGTGTTAAAAAATCGCCGGCAGCGCCGCGGGCGCCCGCACAATTTATAAGTATGTGCGCACCGCCAAATTCTTTTTCAACCGATGCCGCTAATTGCAAAACGCTGTTGTAATCGCCAAGGTTGGCTGCCAGGGCCACCGCTTTTACTTCAGGTGTATGGGCTTTAAGGTCTTTCAATGCCTCATCCAGGCTATCCTGCTTTACATCGGATAATACAATGTTAGCGCCGTCGGCAGCTAAAATTTTGGCAGTTGCCAATCCGATTCCGGAATCGCCGCCGGTAATTACCGCGGTTTTTCCTTTAATACCTAAGTTTATCATAATTGTATCTGCAATAACAAAGCCGCCTTTCGGGCGGCTCTGGTTTAACTTATCTGATCAATTCATCAATGAATTATTGGCTGTCTCTCAGCGCTTTGATTTTGTCATGAGCAGCTTGGATTTCACTGGCTTGCTGACTTACTACTGAAGTATACTCACTTGATAAGCCACTGTCCGGTGCAAGTGCATCGCGGTATGCCTTTTTGATAGCATCCTCACCGCGTTCGCATTCCTGCAGGATAGATTTACGGTCTTCGCCTGTAAATAATGCTTTTACATCAATCCATGCACGGTGCAATGTGCCGCTTACGGTGTTTGATGTTTCGGCATCACCGCCTGATTTGGCTGCTTCTGCTGTTAATTCCTGTGAAAATTTACGGCTTTGCTGGCTGTATTGCTCGAAGATTGTTTTTAAATCCTGATCGCCATCGCCTAAATCTTTTATCGCTTTTTCGAAACCGTCAACACGGTCATTGTTAATTTTAATTAAATCGTTAAGTACTTCTAACGAGTTTTCTGTTGTAGTTGCCATAATGGTAGATGTTAAATTATTAAAATACCCATTTATAACTATAAATTAATGTATATGTTTTTAATAAATAAATTTATCAAACCCGCAAAGCCGGGAACCGGCACATTGCATTAAGTTCGGGCATTACATTTTTTTTGTTACATTAAGCCACTGAATTACTAACTGATACAAACTACCGTTTCTTATGCAGAGATACAATGGGCAAAAACGCATGTTGGTTGCCATTGATACTATTGTTTTTGGTTTTGAGGGTGCAAATATTAAACTATTGCTTGTTAAACGTGCTATTGAGCCTGAAAAGGGAAAATGGAGTTTGCCGGGGGGATTTGTGCAGGTTACAGAAGAACCTGACAAAACAGCTGTACGGGTGCTTAAGGAACGTACCGGCTTAGACCATGTATACCTGGAGCAACTGCAAGCCTACGGGCGGCCGGACCGTGATCCGGTAGAGCGTACTATCTCTATCGCTTACATGGCGCTAATTGATATCAATAAATATCAGCACCCGCTCAGCCATGATTACGACGCCGAATGGTTTCCGCTGGATAAATTGCCTGAACTGGTGTTTGACCATACAGAAATGGTGAAAAGGGCGCGCAAGCAATTGCGGTACAAAGCTGCCCTGCATCCGGTGTTGTTTAAGCTATTGCCCGAGCGTTTTACTATTCCGCAATTACAGCAATTGTATGAAAGCGTATATCAGGCCGGGTTTGATGACCGTAACTTTAGTCGCAAATTGTTATCTACCGGCTTACTGGTTAAGCTGAATGAAAAAGATAAACTTTCCTCAAAAAAGGGAGCCTTTTATTATCAGCTAAATGAACAGGCGTTTACCGCTAACTTTGAGTCTTTCCTGAATTTTGTACCTAACCATGATAAGCTGGTAGCCGATTTATAGCATTATCCGGATCATAAAGGTTAATTCATTTAATGATAAACCGGAACCAACTTTTACAAAAAATATGCTCAGTTGTTATCTTATTTTCGATATTTTTAGCGTTTGTTAAACAACGGGTTCAATGTTACTTGAACAGTGCTTTGCTGTACAGTAATTGAGTATAACACCCTGAATTTGTTTTGCAGCGAATTTTATAGTTCGTTAGCGCAAGTCAAGCCTAAATCCTTAACCGGACTCTGTTCCGGTACTTATTGAGCATAGTTCAATAGGTACATCACAAAATCTATGGCTGTTCCGCCTGTGGTTTCATCCCGTATTTATATGTTGCTTTTCGGTTGTTAAGGGTGCTACTGTTAACAGTAAATCCGTGCTTCACAACAACCGGAGGAGGTAATCAAAAGTTTTCTCAGGCTTACTATGTGGCTTGGAAAGCGAAACAGAAATTGTATAAATAAGGCATGAGAAAACCCCTGTTGATTGTTCTGCTGTTGATAAATGGTGTCATACTGAAAGCGCAGCAGCTGCCGCAGTATACACAGTATACCCTCAATAATTATTTACTAAACCCTGCTGTAAGCGGAATTGAAAACTACACTGATGTGAAAGCCGGCTACCGCAGTCAGTGGACCGGATTAAGCGGCGCCCCGGTAACCAGTTATTTAACGGTTAACGCACCCTTAGGCACCAACTTTACCCAGGGTGATGCTGCCGGCTTTGGTGCAGGAGGTGCTGAAAATCCTTACAGCCGGTTGTACACACAAAACTACAGGGCTGCCGAGCCGCATCATGGTATCGGGCTGATGATTGTTGCCGATCAGGCCGGGCCAATTAATCAAACTGATATTGATGCCACCTATGCTTATCATTTGGGTGTCACTGAATCTTTGAACCTGGCGGTTGGGGTAATGGCCGGTGTGAACCGCAGCAGCTTAAACACTTCCATGATTACATTGGAAAATCCGCTGGATCCGGCTATTGCAAATGGTAATAACAGCCAATGGAAACCTGATTTGGGAGCCGGTATCTGGGCTTATTCTGCCAATTACTACATAGGCGCTTCTGTACAGCAGTTACTGAAAGAGAAATATTTCAATACTACCGACAACAGCACTTACACCCAGGGGACTACTGTGCCACACTTCTTTTTTACCGCCGGATACAAAATATTTTTAACAGACGAAATTACCTTCTTGCCGTCGGTAATGGTAAAGGTAATCAGCCCGACTCCTGTAAGCTGGGACTTGAATGGAAAATTAACTTTTGGCGACCGTTTATGGGTAGGGGGTTCATACCGCCATAATGATTCTTTTTCAGCCATGGCGGGCGTCAATATCAGTTCATTAATCAACGTGGGGTACTCGTACGACATTACTACGTCAAACCTGAATACCGTGAGTAATGGGTCGCATGAAATTGTGATCGGATTACTGCTTAATAACCGGTATAAGGTCACTTGTCCGCAACACTCGTTTTAAAGACAGGAAAACGCGATTGGATTGGTAAAAATCAGGCAGCACATGAGGTGTCCAGCTGGCTCTTGTCAAGCATGGTTTCAATCTTGCTGATCAATTCTTCCATGTCAAAGGGTTTTGCCAAAAAATCATCCGCACCTGCGGCTAAAGCAGATTCGCTGATATCTTTACTGGCCGAAATCATAATCACAGGAATGTTCTTTAAATCAGCTCTGGCTTTGAGCGCCCGGCATACATCACGGCCGTCGGTACCGGCCATCCATATGTCCAGCAAAATTAAATCCGGCAGGTTACCGGTAAAATGTAATAGCTCGGCTCCATCATATACATAAGATGCCTCATAGTCATAAAATTCCAGCATCATCATTACTGCATCAACAATCCCTGGATCGTCGTCTGCAATCAGCACTCGTTTCGGCATGTTATTTATAGGTTAAAGCAAACTTAGACTATTTAAAATTTTGTAACAAGATTTATTGTAAAATAAATTAACAGCGTATCAGGAATATTAATATTGCATTTTTATACGGTACCCAATGCCTTTTGTTTCAGTGCATAATTGCAGTTGCCGAAACAAAAATATATAGGTAAATGCCTGATAATTAATTCGATTTCCAAATAAGGATTTTTTTATTGAAAATAATTGTCGGCAATATTTAACTTTTAAATACCCGTGATCCCGGTATATAAGTGTAGATAATTGTTAAATTTTCATCTCAAACCAAGGCAACAATATTGATATAAAGAGGCAGGTTTAACAGGAAAGCAAAGCATACTTGTTTTTATTTGCAATATTTGCTTTATACAATCAACCAACTATACCTGTTAAAACTCAACCTGTTTATGAAGCGCAGTAAACTGTTTTTATTTACGCTGACCATATGCTTCCTTTGCCTGCATTACAGAAACCTGCAAGCTCAGGTGCAAAAACCTAAGTTTCGGGTAATTGCCTTTTATACTGCCAAAAATGATCAGGCGCATATCAGTTTTGTACATGAAGCTAATAAGTGGTTTCCGCAAATGGCTGCCCGGTATCAGTTCAGTTATGACTCTACCAGTAACTGGGAAAATTTGAATGCTAAGTTTTTGGCTAACTATCAGGTGATACTATTTTTAGACACCCGGCCGGATGCCCCCGCGCAGCGGAGTGCTTTTGAGCAATATATCAAGAAAGGCGGTGGCTGGCTTGGATTTCATTTTTCTGCCTTTGCGCTTACCCCATCGGCTTATCCGCAAAACTGGGATTGGTATCACAACGAATTTCTGGGTTCAGGCGAATATGGAAGTAATACCTGGCGGCCTACTTCGGCCACATTACGGGTGCAGGACCGCCAGCATCCGGTATTAAAAAATTTGCCCGATACGTTTAAAGTATCACCCAATGAGTGGTATCGATGGCATAATGATCTGCGAAAAAATCCGGATATAGATATCCTGCTTGCTATTGATTCCACCAGTTTTCCGTTGGGTACAGGCCCCAAACCACAGGAAATTTGGCACAGTGGTTATTACCCGGTGGTTTGGTCTAATAAAAAATACCGCATGGTTTATATGAATATGGGCCACAATGATATTGATTACGAGCATGGTACTAATAAAGATTTATCGCACACACTGGCTAATATGAAGGAAGATGAACTTATCATTAATACCTTATTCTGGCTGGCCCGTGTAAATCGCTGATGATGGTAAGTAACTAATTTTTTTATTTATATATTATTTTAATGATGCGTTATATAAAATGTACCCTGCTGCTGTTTGCGCTGGCGGGTTTAACCTTATCTGCAAGGGCGCAGCAAAAGCTGCGGGTAGTGGTAGCCAGCCTCAACCATGACCATATTTACAACATTTTAAATGCCTACAGCAAAGGCACCGTAGACATTGTAGGGATTGCCGAACCCAGTAAAGACCTGCAGGAAAAGTTTGCGAAACGTTTCCATTTGGCCAATTCATTGTTTTATGAAGATTTAAAAAAGGCGGTATTAGCGGTAAAGCCCGATGCTGTATTGGGTTATAACGAAGTGGCCGGTCACTTAGCCGTTGTGCAGGTATGCGCACCTTTGCATATTCCGGTAATGGTAGAAAAGCCATTGGCAGCTACCTTGCAGCAAGCCAGGCAGATGGAAGCTCTGTCTAACCAATACCATACTTTGCTGTTAACTAATTATGAAACCACCTGGTACCCTTCTTATCAAGAGGTATATAATATGGTAGGTAAAGACAGCGTTGGCGCTATCCGGAAAATGGTAGCGCATGATGGGCATCAGGGCCCAAAAGAGATTGGCTGCAGCCCGCAATTTTTAAGCTGGCTCACCGATCCGGTGCTGAATGGTGCAGGCGCACTTAATGATTTTGGGTGTTATGGTGCTGACTTAATGACCTGGCTGATGAAAGGTGAACGGCCATTGGCAGTAACTGCTGTAGCGCGGCACTATAAACCGGATGTATACCCCAAAGTGGAAGATGATGCAACCGTAGTAGTGGAATACAAAACCGCTACCGGATTGATTGAAGGTTCCTGGAGCTGGCCATTTTCCATTAAAGATTTAGAGGTGTTTGGCCAAAAGGGATACATCCATGCCTTTGATAACGTAAATATGGCTACCCGTACACATGAAAACCTGAGAGCTACCGCCGTGGCACCACCGCTGCCACATCCTATTGACGACCCGATCACTTATTTAACAGCTGTAGTGAGAAACAAGGTTGCTTTGCAGGATGATCAATCATCACTCAAGTACAACATGATTGTGATGCAGATATTGGATGCGGCCAAAAGATCAATTAAAGAAGGAAAGCGGATTGTGCTGTAAAAACTTATATTCGGAAAAACATACATTTATATACCTAATTCATTCAGCATGAAAAAAACAAGTTTGGCATTATTAACCCTGGCTATGGCCGCTACTACATCGGCCTGGGCACAAAACCAATTAACCAAAAAAGAACAGCAGCAAGGCTGGCACTTATTATTTGATGGAAAAACAACTGCCGGCTGGCACACTTATTTAAAGCCTGAAGCCAGTTCAGCCTGGAAGGTAACAGACGGCGCTTTAGCGTTAGACCCGAAAGCGCCTGATCAGGGCGATTTGGTAACCAACCAGGAATATGAAAATTATGAGTTATCACTACAGTGGAAGATATCGCCCGAAGGAAACAGCGGGGTGATTTTTGACGTGCATGAAGACCCAGCTTATCATGCCACTTATGAAACCGGTATTGAAATGCAGGTACTGGATGATGAAAAAGCTGAAGATAACAAGCTGGCTAATCACCTGGCCGGCTCCTTATATGATATGAAGGCGCCATCGCAAAAAGTAGCAAAACCAGCCGGAGAGTGGAATACCGCCAAAATCTGGAAAAAGAGCGGACACCTTATTTTTTCACTTAATGGCAAAGAGATTGTAAATGTGCAGATGGGAAGCGCAGAGTGGAAGCAACTTATTGAGCAAAGCAAATTTAAAACCTGGAAAGCTTTTGCCTCGTATGACAAAGGCAAAATTGCCCTGCAGGATCATGGCCATGTGGTGGCCTATCGTGATATCAAAATACGCCAGTTATAAGCCGCTATTATGCTGGGCTTCGCCGGATAAACACTTTTTAATGAGTGATAAAATTTATGAAGATATCGTGAAGTCAGTGATAATAAGTAAATACTAATTGCGTTAGTAAACATATCGGCGCGATGCGGATTAATAAGATTAAACAAAAACCTCAGTTTCAACCCTGAGGTTTTTTTGTTTTTGAAGAGTTGGTCGAATTATTTAGCTGCTTAATTTAGTTAAAATAAGCTTGTTGCGATTGATTTAAGGATAATGGTGAAAAAGAAAAAGATTTAAGAATTTTTGTAACCATCTTAAACGACATCCGTATAAGTAGCTATTCAACCACAGGTATTTACTTTATTTAACCAATAACCTCATGTCAACCGTAATTGTCACTTTAGTATGCGCAAATGCAGTATTGTTAATGAAAAAGATTGAAAGAAAGACTGCCCGCTAAGCAAGCGTTTATTCATATCGAATCAATTCAGCAATTCACTCATAGTTACCTGTTTCAAGGTAGATATCTAAGGTAGCTACTGATGTGCTGTGCAAACCAAGCATCAACTAAACTTACAAGTTAATAAGCATACCTACTTGCTTGCCATGAAAAATCAGCTGATTTTTTAATAAGAAGCGCAGCATACGGTTACCATTGCTTCTTTCGGCGGCATACATGGTGCCATCAAACAATAGCAAAAAAGCGCCCTGCAATATAATTGCTGATCCATAGCCGCGTTGCCGGTCCGAATTGTTTACATCGCCGCGATGATGCAGTGCCACGCCGGCACCTATGTAAACTACATCCAGCACTCCGTTAATTAAAAACGTTTTTTCCAGACTGCGTTGTTTATTGATGCTCTGCGCAGGCGTCAGGTTTGACATATCGGTACGGCTGTTAAGAAATCCGGCCGTTGCCGCCCCCAGGTTTACAATATTCCATATAATATTCATTTGGTTAAAATACCGGCTGCTGCCCGTGGTATGATAGTAACCAATAGTGCCTGCCGCCATATTTGCAATGGCCCAGCCGCCCAGCACCGTCATGCCGGTATGCTCAATACGGTTACGATTGTAGTTAAACTGCTGTACAGAATCATTGGGCATAGGAAAACTTCCTTGTGCCAGTACAGATGAACTGGCTAATAAGCAAATGATAAATAGTAGTTTTTTAATCATGATATAAGTGATAACAGATTGGGCTTTGTGCAAAAAAATCTTCTAACAATAATTCTCAAGCTTTGTAATAGTAAAAGAGATAAATCAACTGAAATAGTAATACCCTTTGCGTAACAAACCTATGAAAAAATTGTGGATCGCTTTGCTTTTATCAATGCCGCTTGCCTGCATGGCTCAGGCCGACAGCGTAAAGCACAAAACACATGATTATTATGCCACCCTGTACCTGGAAAACATGAGCTTTTCAAACAAGCTGAACGTAATTATTGATAGCGGACAGCTCAAAGAAGACATGACCGAGGGGCTTATGCTGGATAAAAAGCGCAAGCGCATGATGTTTGTTACACCTGTTGCGGCGCTCAACTACATGGCCCAGCATGGCTGGGATTTGGTAATAGCTTATCCGAGGTACGCCAACAGCAGCAAGCTCGAGTTCATCTTTAAAAAGCGACAGTAAGTGCGGAACTCGATTACTCGCCCCAGGCGGTAATCAGCAGCTTTCTGGCGCCTCCGTAATTACGGTGTTCACAGAGGTAAATACCTTGCCAGGTGCCTAAAGCCAGGCGCCCGTTGCTTACCGGGATAAGTACCGAATTGCCCAGCAAAGCGGCTTTAAGGTGTGCCGGCATATCATCTGGGCCTTCGTCATCGTGGCGATAGTTAGGGTCGTTTTCCGGAACGGTTTTATTGAACCACATTTCGAAATCCTGCCGTACAGTAGGGTCGGCATTTTCGTTAATGGTAAGTGAGGCAGACGTATGCTGAATAAATACCTGGCACATGCCGGTTTGCAGTTCCCTCAAATGCGGTAATGCCTGCACCACTTCATGGGTAATTAAATGGAACCCCCGTTTGCGGGTGCTTAGTTGCAGCGCTTGCTGATACATTTTCATCCTGTTTTTATTTAATTCTGCACACCCTTAACGTTTAGCACAATCATACTGGCATGCGGAATGCCAATTGTACTGCCCGGAATCACCTGTACATAATAATGTAAGTAACCATCAATAATGCCTTTGATATTACGCATGGCATATTTTTCAAAATCAGGATCGCCATAACCTTCGTTCAACGAGCGGATGAAAATAAGCTTGCCTTTTTCGTTTACCGTTACCATAAAAGAGTAATCAAAATTATCATAAGCCTTATGGACGGTAATGTCATAAGCCGGCCCCATATAAGCTTCTTCAGCCACCGTACCGGTAGCCATATCAGGTTTTACCTGTTCACGCCGGATATCCACTTGGGGTGAACGGCTGATTAGTTGCGCCGGATGCGTGGCAGCAAAAGCCTTTTCAGGATCAACGCGGGCCGCTTCGGTTAAATGCTTTACAAACGCCGTGTCTTTAGCATTAGGCTTTTGCAAATCAAAGGCCGAGGCATGCAAGCTATCGGTAATATAGCTGTCTGCATATAACTTCATGTATACGTACGGCCGTTCGTGCGAAATCTGTTTGTTCTCTAAGCGCAGCACCTGAAAAACCATACTGTCTTTGCTCAGCTTAATGGCCCGTAACCATGCCCAAGCCATATTGATCACAGAATCGTGGTCGAAAATTATAGGGTTGAGCACAAACTGCTTCTTGGTCGGGCTATAAATACTTAAAGAAACTTCAGATAATTTAGGAAATTTCGAGTTGGGGTCCTGGT
>CAXTCH010000031.1:0-14553 GCA_964241945.1 uncultured Mucilaginibacter sp. | reverse complement strand
AGAAGTGATTAATAAGTTTATTCATGCTTAAGCCTTGTACAATAATCGAAAATATCACGATGAAATAGCAGCCGGCCAAAATTAATTCCTTGTACGGCGAATGCGGCAACGACAATGCCAGCGCTATAGAAATAGCTCCCCTTACACCTGCCCAGGTAAGTACGGCTACATTTGAATAATGCACCTTAAGTGTGCGTCTTAAAAAAGTAAGCGGCAATATGATACTGATCCATCGGGCCATTAATATGATAACAATACTTACCAACCCTATAATCCAATAATGGTTAAGAAAAGGTAACGCCACTACCTGCAACCCGATCATCACGAAAAGTATAGTGTTCAGCAACTCATCGATCAGCTTCCAAAACAATTCCAGCGACTGGTGTGAGCGTTCCTTGTTTTCAGTGTTGATGCTGCGGTAACCGGTAAAAATACCGGCCGAAACCACAGAAAGTGGAACGGATAAATGCAGTACCGTAGCCAAAATGATAATAGTCATTACCAAGGCAAGCGAGATGAGCACGATGGTTTGAAAATCGGTTATGGAGCGCATTAACAAATTGGCAAGGTAACCGAGTACTAAACCCAGTGCAATGCCGCCAAACACCTCCTGGGCAAATAACGATGCTGAACGGGCAAAATCAACATGATTACTGCTCGATTCAACAAATTCGAGTATTGTAGTAAACAACACCAACCCAACACCATCATTAAACAATGACTCGCCTGAAATAATAGTTTCCAGGTGAACAGGTAATTTAGAACCTTTAATAACAGCCGCTACAGCCACCGGATCGGTAGGCGAAATCAGCGCACCGAACAGCAGACAGTATTCTAATGGCACATTGATGCGTAAAAGTATGGTAATACCATAAAATAACCCGCCAAATACGGCAGTGCTTATAATTACCCCTATAGTACTTAAAATAAACACCGGCCGGGTTTCCTTTTTCAAACGCCCCACATCCAGGTTAAAAGATCCGGCGAAGAGCAAAAAGCCAAGCATAATGTTTAATACGGCTCTTGAAAAGTCGATATTTTTTGCAAGCGCGGTGAGATACTTTGCAGCTGAAGGATTGATTGAATCAATAACAAGCGTAATTATAGATACAACGATAGCAATGCTTACAATTCCGATTGTTCCCGGCAGCTTGATAAACCTTGCGTTGAGGTAAGAATAAAATGCGCTGATAATAACCAGAAAAGCGATAACAAGCGTAATCCCCATAAATACATTATATCTAACCGATATCTGAGTTTAATTTATCGATATGGGTGTAGTCGGTACCTTAATTATCGCGCAACCGGGTCTGTCATCATCGTTTTGGTATCGAAATTTCTGATAATAACCCGGTTATCGCTATTCTTGGTAAGATAATTAGCTGCCCAGCTAAAAAATACAATCAGCTTATTACTGAAGCCGGCCAAAGTAAGGATATGCACAAACAACCATAGCAGCCAGGCAAAAAACCCGCCGAAATGCAGTTTGCCAATATCGGCCACTGCTTTGCTGCGGCCGATGGTAGCCAGCGTACCCTTATCGTTATATTTAAATGCCTCGGCGAGCTCGCCTTTTAACAAATGCATGATGTTCGTGGCAGCATGTCCGCCGGTTTGGATAGCCCCTTGCGCCACGCCAGGTACACCATTAGGCGTGTTGGGGGTAATCATAGCTGCCACATCGCCTATAGCATAGACATTAGACAAGCCTACTACCTTGCAGGTTTCATCTGTTTGGATGCGACCTCCTTTGTAAATTACTTCAGCAGGCAAACCTTCGGGTGCTTCGCCTTTCACACCGGCCGCCCAAAACACATTGCGTGTTTTAATAACTTTACCATCATCAATGGTAAGGGTTTCACCGTTGTAACTGGTTACATGCACACCGTTGTAAACATATACGCCCAACTCGGTTAAATACTTTTTAGCTTTTGCCCTCGAGCCTTCAGACATGGCAGCGATGAGGTCAGGCTTACCTTCTGCCACATGCACCTGCATCTCGTCCGGGTTCAAGTCCGGAAAGTCTTCACGAAGGATATTTTTCCTGAACTCAGCCAATGCCCCGGCCAGCTCTGCACCTGTGGGGCCGCCACCTACCACCACAAAAGTAAGCAAAGCCTTGCGTTCCGTATCATCCAGTGTAACCGCGGCTTTTTCCAGGTTTTGAATAATCAAACTACGGATGTTCATTGCTTCGGCAATATTTTTCATCGGCATCGCAAAGTGTTCAATTTCCTTGTTACCGAAAAAATTGGTGTTGGCACCGGTGGCAATAATCAGGTAGTCGTATTTAATGTTGCCAATATCAGCAGTAATAATCTGGCTGGCAGTATCAACTTTTTGAACTTCGGCCAAATGAAAATCAAAATTTTCCTGCTTATAAAACATCCGGCGAATCGGAAAACCGATAGCATCGGCTTCTACCTCACCCATAGCAATTTGATATAATAAGGGCTGAAACGTATGATAATTATGCTTGTCTAGCATCACCACTTCCACGTCTGCCTTTCTCAATTTCTTTGCAGCGTTAATCCCTCCGAATCCTCCGCCGATAATTACAATACGCGGCTTACCATACGTTTGTGATAAATCCTTCATTGTAGTAATAGATGTAATCTTATTCAAAATCTTTTTAAATGTTACTGCTTAAACCCCTGCCTTGGGCTTTATGTTTCGGCTAATATGAGAATAGAAATGTAAAATCAATTACTTTAGCAGAATTAACGCCCTCTTAGGGCTCGCCCGGTTAAACCGGCAAAGTAATTTATAGTACAGCACATGGCAGCAAAAAATAAACTCCCCTTATATATCATCAAAATAGGTGGCAACGTTATTGACAACTCCGAAAACCTGTATCATTTTCTTAAAGATTTTACTGCGCTTAAAAGCCGCAAAATACTGGTGCATGGCGGCGGCAAAATTGCCTCGCAGCTTTCAGCCGATTTAGGGATTGAGCCGCGGATGGTGGACGGCCGGCGCATTACCGATGTAGAAACCCTGCGTATTGTCACCATGGTATATGGTGGCTTAATCAACAAAAATATCGTTGCGCAGTTACAGCGCTTTGGTACCAACGCTATCGGTTTGACCGGGGCTGACGGCAACACCCTTGTGGCCGAAAAACGCAAAGTAAAAGAAGTTGACTACGGCTTTGTGGGTGATCTGGACGAAAAATCCGTAAACCATAAAAGTATAGATGCCCTGCTTCAGGCCGGTTTTACGCCGGTGTTTTGTGCACTCACGCATGATGGCGACGGGCAGTTGCTGAATACCAATGCCGATACCATTGCTTCATCTCTTGCGGTAGCCATGTCCAAAGATTATGATACCACGCTGATTTACTGTTTTGAAAAGAAAGGCGTATTAAAAGATATCAGCAATGAAGATTCGCTGATTAAGGATATTGACCAGGCGCATTATGAGCGCTTGAAGAAGGAAAAAATTATCCATAGCGGCATGTTGCCCAAAATGGACAATGCCTTTGCTGCCATTGCCAGCGGCGTAAGCGCAGTGGTTATAGGCCATGCAGGCGATTTAAAACATATCGATACTAAACAATCATTCGGAACACGATTAACACCATAGCTTATGAGCCAGATAGAACATACCATTACCATATTGGGCAGCGGCAACATCGGCCTTGCCCTGGCCAAAGGATTGGTTAAAGCCGGTATATGCCAACCGCAGCAGCTAACCCTCACCCGCCGTAATATAAAAGCGCTTGCCGGTTATGGCGATGAGGGCTATCACATTACCAGCGATAATATGGATGCAGTAAAAAATGCCGGCATTATAGTTTTAGCTATTCTGCCGCAACAGCTTAATGCGGTTCTGGAAGAAATCCAGCCGGCCATTTCGGTCGATAAGCAGTTATTTGTGTCTGTTGTATCAGGTGTTACCTGCAAGGATATCCGCCATAAATTACAAGCAGAGGTGCAGGCCATACGGGTAATGCCAAATACTGCGATTGCCATCGGTCATTCCATGACTTGCCTGGCTACGGATAATGCATCTAAAGAGAATGTCGAACTGGTAACCTCCCTTTTCAATACGGTAGGCATCACCCTGCAAATTAATGAGGAGCTAATGACATCGGCAACCGCGTTATGTGCCTGTGGCATAGCGTTTTTTCTGCGCTCTATACGTGCAGCTTCTCAGGGTGGCACAGAGATTGGTTTCCATGCGCATGATGCTTTGAAAATGGCGGCCCAAACGGCCAAAGGTGCAGCCGACCTGTTGTTGCAGCTCGCTTCGCACCCCGAGCAGGAAATTGACAAAGTGACCTCGCCCAAAGGCTGCACCATAGCAGGCCTGAACGAAATGGAACACTTTGGATTTAGTTCGGCTATGATAAAGGGTATCAAAACATCGGCAGAAAAAGCAGGTGCTTTATATCCAAAAAATGAGTAATGTATAAGTTAAACTGCTGCACTAAACGGCTTGATTAAAAGCTGGTATTCGCTTAGTTTAGCGGCCTTCTAATTTAAATTAAATGTTAACAGTAGAAAAAATCGGCGGTACGTCGATGAGTGCTTTGGGCGATGTGATACAAAATATCATTCTGTACAAGCGTACCGGCGATGAATTATATAACCGCATATTCGTCGTATCTGCATTTTCCGGGGTAACCAACTTGTTGCTCGAGAACAAAAAGACCGGTGAACCGGGCGTATATCATCGCATTGCCAAATACCAGGATTTTCACCGCCCCCTTAAAAATCTGATCATCAAGCTAAAGCAAATCAATAAGCAATACAGAAGCCTGGGATTAGATTTGGCGGCTGCTGACCAGTTTATTGAAAAGCATGTGTTGGATGCACAAGGTTATCTTGAAAATCTTTCGGATGTGCTGGCTTCGGGTTATGTAAACAAAGAAGGCATCCTTCAGGCTGCACGCGAGATACTGGCATCCATCGGCGAAAGCCACTCAGCATTTGTATTTACCAACATCCTGAAAAATATGGGCATTAATGCTACGCTGGTAGACCTCAGCGGTTTTTATGACCACCGGTCTTTCACCATCGACCAGCGCATACGCCATGCTTTTAAGGATATTGATTTCAGCCAAACGATCTGCATTGTTACCGGCTATACCAAAGGTACCGAAGGTATCATGCGCGAGTTCGACCGCGGCTACTCTGAAGTTACTTTCAGCAAAATCGCGGTAGCTGTTAAAGCGCCTGAGGTAGTAATTCATAAGGAATATCACCTGTGCTCGGCCGACCCGGTGATGGTAGGCATTAACAACTGCATCCCGGTTGGCTATACTAATTACGATGTGGCCGACCAACTGGCCGACGTTGGCATGGAGGCCATTCACCCGAAAGCGTCAAAGCCTTTGGAAATTAACCATATTAATCTGCGTATCAAAAACACTTTTGAACCCGAACATCCCGGCACACTCATTACCAAAGATTATGTGTGCATGCACAAGCGGGTGGAAGTAATTACCGGGACTGATAAACTGGTGATGATCGACATCTACGACCCTTTGATGGTAGGCAACGTAGGCTCGGATTTAAAAATTATGCAGCTGTTTTTTAAATACAAAATCAGCTATGTATTTAAATCGACCAGCGCCAACAGTATTTCCGTAGTTATTTGGGAAAAAGATTTCAACAAAAGATTGATTCACGACCTGGAAGACGATTTTGAAAAGATCACGGTTGAAAAATCCGCAATGGTTTGCCTCATCGGTTCAAACATCGACCAGCCGGGCCTGCTGGCACGTTCCGCTTCAGCGCTTGCCGAACAGGGGATTAGTATACAAAGCGCGGGCTTTGCATTGCGTAAAGTAAATATCCAGTTCATTATTGCTCGTGAAGACTTTAAAGCCTCCATTATTGCCTTAAATAAAGCAATGGTGAACCAGATAGCCTGATAAAGTGTAACAATTTTATGCTTAACCTAAGCTGAATTTAAATTTTGCGCATATTGAGTAGCATTAATTTTTAGTTAAGCTTACGCTATGCGCAAATTTTTATTCATCAGTGGCTTATTACTGACCGGAGTGCAATCTTTTGCACAAACCGCTATTAAAAAACCGCTTGATCATTCAGTATATGATGGCTGGCAAAGCATAAGCAACGCCCGGATCAGCAACAATGGCAAATGGATCATTTACGCCGTTAAACCGCAGGAAGGCGATGCTAACCTATATATCACCAGTGCAAATAATACTGGTAAAATTTCTATCCCACGCGCTGATACGGCCCGTATCACTACAGATTCAAAGTATGCCGTTTTTTTGATCAAACCTTTTTTCAAAGATCTTCGCCAGGCGCGTATCAAAAAGAAAAAGCCTACTGATTTTCCAAAAGATACTTTAGGTATTTTAACGTTGGGAAACAGCAGGGTAACTAAAGTGCCGGCCGTACGCTCATTCAAGATTGCGGAGAAAGCCTCGGTACTGGCATACCTTGCCCCTTCAGATACGGTGAAAAAGCCGGTGGCCGGCGACACGTCAAAAAAAGCAGTGGCCACTACCATTGCTGCGCCCACCCGCGAGGGCGCAAAACTTACGGTTCAGCAATTGGGCAACGACAGGCAGCGTAGTTTTGATTACGTAACCGACTACCAACTGAGCCGCGACGGCAAGTGGCTGGCTTTCGCCGTTACCGCGCCGCGCCGTTCAAAAGAAGTGCAATCGGGTATGTATCTGTACAATGTCAACCAGGATGAATTGAAGCAAATCAGCAATGGCCGAGGTACTTACCATGCGCTGGCATTTGATGAAGACAGCAGGCAGTTAGCGTTCAGCGCTGAAAAGAACCCGGAGAAAGCGCAGGTAAAACCTTATAAATTGTACTACTATCGTCCCGGAGCCGATAGCGCCATGGTATTGGCTGCGCCGGGTTCGGCAGGTATGCCGGCTAAATGGGCAGTAAGCGGCGATGGTCGGGTGTATTTTAGCAAGAACGGCAGTAAGTTATTTTTTGGTACAGCGCCTGTACCTAAGCCTGCAGATACCACATTGGTAGATTTTGAAACTGCCAAGCTGGATATATGGAACTATAAGGATGATTACCTGCAGCCGCAACAGCTCAAAAACCTGCAGCGCGAGCTGCGTCGTAATTATTTAGCCGTGATTTATCCCGGTGATGCTGAAAAGAAAACCATTCAACTTGCAGACAAAGGCATACCGGAAGTAATGCTGGCGGCAAACAATGACAGTCGGTATGCGCTGGGCATCACCGACACCGGTGCACGTGTGGCTGCACAATGGGAAGGCGGCACCCGCCAGGATGCCTTTTTAATTGACGTTTATACCGGTGAACGCAAGAAAATCAGCAGCCGCATAAAAACCCGCTACAATATTTCGCCGGGCGGCAATTATGTGGTTTGGTTTGATCCTAAAAATCAAAACTGGTACAGCTATACTATAGCTACGGGCAGGCAAGTGAATTTAACTGCGCATACCGGAACCAAAATGGGCCATGAGGATAACGATGTACCCGATGACCCATCGCCCTACGGGCTTTGCGGCTGGGCTGAAAAAGATAATGCAGTGCTGGTGTACGACCGCTTTGACATCTGGAGCATCAACCCCGCCACCGGCGAAGCTACCAATTTTACCAACGGCCTGGGCCGGAAGCAGAAACTGATTTTTCGCTATATCAACCCTACCCCGGTTGACCGCCTGATTTCAGATGAAGACGATCGCTACATTCCGGCGAAAAGGCCTTTATACCTGTTGGTTCAGAATGATGAAAACAAGCAGTGGGGCTATTATAAAAAGGCATTAGGCAGCAGCAATGCGCCGGAGAAAGTAGTAATAGCATCCTATAGCTATGCCAATCTGACTAAAGCCAGAGACGCAGACAAGTACATTTATACCAAAGCCAACTACCAGTCATCACCCGATATTTATGCGTCCGGTAACTTTACAAGCGAAAACAAGCTAAGCACCATTAATACGCAGCAGGCTAAATACATTTGGGGAACCGCTGAATTGGTGCACTGGACTACACCTAAAGGCTACCACCCGGCAGGCATTCTTTATAAGCCGGAACACTTCGATCCCAATAAAAAGTACCCTATGCTGGTATATTTTTATGAAAAGGTATCGGAAACTTTATACAGTTATATACCGCCCGCCCCTACGCCATCACGCTTGCCTATCTCCTTCTTTGTAAGCAACGGTTACCTGGTGTTCACGCCTGATATCAGTTATGAAACCGGTCATCCGGGGGGCTCGGCCGTTGAATTTATAAACTCCGGGGTTGAATCTCTGAAAAAGAACCCATGGGTGGACGCGGACCACATTGGTATACAAGGACAAAGTTGGGGCGGGTACCAGGTAGCTTACCTTATTACCCAAACCAATATGTATGCCGCTGCCTGGGCAGGTGCGCCGGTGGCCAACATGACTTCCGCTTATGACGGTATCCGTTGGGAAAGCGGCGTAAGCCGCGAAATGCAGTATGAGCATGGCCAAAGCCGCATCGGCGCTGATTTGTGGAGCAATACCGATTTATATATCCAGAATTCACCTTTATTTCACTTACCGAACGTGCATACACCGGTGGTTATCATGTCGAACGATGCTGACGGCGCAGTGCCGTGGTACCAGGGCATAGAAATGTTTACCGCCCTGCGCCGCCTCGGCAAACCGGTTTGGTTGCTGCAATATAACGACGAAGCCCATAACCTGGTGCAGCGCAAAAACCGTAAAGACATTTCTATCCGCGAGCAACAGTTTTTTGATCACTTTCTGAAAGGTGCGCCTTTGCCGGTTTGGCTGGACAAAGGCGTACCTGCGGTAGACAAAGGCCGCGACTGGGGCTTGTCGGTACAGCAGGCAGACAATGAACAATAACAAATAAGAAGAGGACGCTCGCTGAGCGTCCTCTTCTTATTCTACATAATAATGTTGTATGCGGTTAAGCCCATGATCTAATTCGTAAACCAAAGGCTTGCCGGTGGGTATGTCGAGGTTGGTCACTTCTTCATCACTTAAATTATCAATATATTGAATTAACGCCCGCAGACTGTTGCCATGAGCGCAGATCAACACTTTTTGATTTTGGCGCAACGCTGGCACAATAGTTTCCAGCCAGTAAGGTAATACACGCTGCATGGTTTCGCTCAGGTTTTCGGTAAGCGGCAGTTCACGATCGGTTAAATCTTTATAACGATAGTGGTTGCCCGGATAGCGGTCATCATCTTTAGTCACCTCAGGCGGATGCTCGTGTGGGTCGCGGCGCCATTTGTGCACCTGTTCTTCGCCATATTTGGCCATCGTTTCGTCTTTGTTCAAACCCTGCAAGGCGCCATAAAAGCGCTCATTCAGCCGCCATGATTTAAAAACCGGTATCCACATTAAATCCATTTCTTCCAGCACGCAGTGCATGGTTTTGATGGAACGTTTAAGAATGGAAGTAAAACCTATATCAAATTTATAACTGTTTTTTTCCAACACCTTCCCGGCTTCACGCGCCTGGCGGAAGCCTTCTTCAGACAAATCAACATCCGTCCAGCCCGTAAAGCGGTTCTCTTTGTTCCAAACGCTTTCACCATGGCGCAGCAATACAATTTTTTGCATAATAACTCAACAACGATTAGATGTACTTAGAGTTTGAAAACGGGTTTTTATTCCGAAGTTTGCAGTTGTGAAAGATTACAAAAAATATTACCTCCTTCCGGCCTCACCCGAAGATGTGTATAATGCCCTCACCAACCCGGTGATGCTGCAACTCTGGACCGGTGAACCTGCGGAGATGTCGACTATACCGGATACCGAATTTTCTTTGTGGGATGGCAGCATCAGCGGCAAAAACCTGGAGTTTGAGCCAAATAAAAAAGTGGTGCAGCAATGGTACTTTGACGGGCAGCCCGAAGCATCGGTAGTAACCATCAAACTACATACCGATAAACACGGCACTTCATTAGAACTAAGGCATACCAACATCCCTGACGGAGCCTATACCGATATTGTAGAAGGCTGGAATGATGTCTATATAGGAGGATTGAATGACTTCTTTGAAATTTAACAGCCAACAAAAAGAGCCGCTTACATAAGCGGCTCTTTTTGTTGGCTGAATGATTTGTTTCGATTAAAACAAGGTGAACTCAACACGACGGTTTTTTTGACGACCTGCATCAGTTTTGTTTGAGGCAATCGGCTGGGTTGAACCATAACCTGTAGCTTCGATACGTGATGGATTAGCGCCTTTGCTTACCAGGTATTCTTTAACAGCTTCTGCACGGTCTTTTGATAATTTCATGTTTGCGTTAGCAGAACCTACGTTATCGGTGTGGCCAGCCAGTTTCAGGCTAAAGTTTTTACTTACTAATATTTCAGCAACACGATCCAGGCTTTCTAATGAATGTTCTTTGATGGTAGCTTTTCCAAAATCAAATTCCAGATTTTTGATCGCTTCTTTAACTACACGCTTGTCTTCTTCAGTTACATAAACTCTAACTGGAGCTACCGGAGCAGGAAGCGGACAACCTGAACCATCTACTTTGGTATTTGCCGGAGTACCGGGGCACTTGTCATAAGCATCAGGTACGCCGTCACCGTCAGAGTCAGTAGTTAAACGGGCAATGTTGGCGTTAGTCGCATTTAAATCGCTGCGTAACTGCTGATTTTGTTGTTGTTGTAAAGCTAATTCAGCAGCCAGCATGTTGGTTTTGCTGATGTACTCGGTACGCATTGATGATACCGGGTTGTAAGTAGCTAACTGAGGCTTTCTATGACCACCCAAGGCAAATTCCAAACCTGCGTGCGCATAAGCAAATTGATCATTGCGGTTGCTGTAGTTATAGCCGTCAAAATTAGTACCTGACATAAAGTTAACCTGATAGCCTAAATCAAGGTTAACACCCGGTGTCAGACCGATTTTCAAACCTGCGCCTACCGGAATATAAAATTGGTTAACCCGGTTTTTATTGGCGTTAGTAGCGGCTGTTACATTTCCGTTCGTAGAGTATAAATAAGGGCTGTAAGAAATTGAACCACCACCGACTGTTACATATGGTTCAAAAAAGCTCTGGTTATGTCTCCAGTTTACGTTGGCTAAAGTGATGTTAGCACTTAAGTCAACTGCGTAATTAATATCAGTTCTGAATTTATACACGTCGGTGGTGCCTTGCGGAGAAGTACCTTGTACGTGGCCCTTAAAGAAATCAGCCTGCAAGCCGAAGCCCGGTAAAATCTGATCTTTAATGTAACCGCCGTAACCCCATTGCTCGTTAGGTGATGTAAAATCCGGCCGGGTGCGGAATGGAGTAACCGGGGTAAGCATGCCACCATTTAAGCCGATTGAAAACGTTTTGAAGTTACTGCCTTTGGCAAATGGCTGTACATAGTTTTTCGTGTTAACTGTGGTGTCGGTTGTTTGTGCGAAAAGTCTTCCGCCTATTAAAACTCCTGTGAGTAATAAGGCTGACTTTTTTAGGGTACTGTTCTTTTTCATAGTTCAATGTTAAAAAATTGCATCAACGCAATTGCTGACGACTTGAACAGCCCTCGTCAATGACAGTGCCACAATTTGTAACAAACCCTTTACAAGCTGTAATCGTTTCCATATAGTTTTCCACAATTAGAAAATATTAATTTAATGTAAACTACTGAAATTTAACAATATAAGTTTACACATGTAAGCGCTTAGTAGCATGTACTCCGTGCAAACCGCTTACACAAATCGTTTCCAAAACATAAAAGCGCCCACTATGTATGGATTACCATACATAGTGGGCGCTTACTATAAATAAGTGTACAAATTTGGGTAAAACGCTAACTCAACGCATGAGTAATATCATTAATAATATCCTGTGCTTTTTCCAGGCCCACCGAAATACGGATCAGGCCGGGCGTTATGCCTACGGCTAACCGCTCTTCTTCAGTTAACTTGGAATGGGTGGTGCTTGCCGGATGCGACGCTATACTGCGGCTGTCGCCCAAATTAGGAGTTACCGAAATCATCTGTAGCTTGTCTAAAAACTGGCGGCCGGCTTCCAGTCCACCTTTTAGTTCAAAGCATAAAACACCACCGCCTGCCGTCATTTGCTTCACAGCAGTTTCATACTGCGGATGCCCTTTCAGGAACGGATATTTCACCCAAGCTACTGAAGGCAACGACTGCAACGATTCGGCTACCTTAAGAGCGTTTTCGCAATGGCGCTGCATGCGAACATCCAAGGTTTCCAAACTTTTACTTAATACCCAAGCATTAAATGGCGATAAAGCCGGGCCGGTATTGCGGCAAAACAAATAAATTTCGCGCACTAAGTCGGCATTACCTACAATAACACCGCCCATTACCCTGCCCTGCCCGTCAATCCATTTGGTGGCTGAATGTACCACCAGATGCGCTCCGTAATCCATCGGACGCTGCAATAATGGCGTCGCGAAGCAGTTATCTACATTCAGTATCAGATTGTGCTTTTTAGAAAACTCGCCTGCCCATGCCAAATCAATCACTTCCAACTGCGGGTTAGTTGGCGTTTCCAGGTACACCATCCGTGTATTGGGCTGCACAGCCGCTTCCCATGCTTCCGGATCACCGGCGGGTACCAGCGTGCAGGTAATTCCATATCTGGGCAGATACTTGGTAACAATTGTAAATGTGCTGCCAAACACCGAACTGCAGCAAAGCAAATGATCACCCTGCTGTAATAACGCCAGCATCGATGAGAATACAGCGCTCATGCCGGTAGAAGTTGCAAAGCCGTCCTCTGCATTTTCCAGCATACACATCTTGGCAATAAATTCGTCTACCGTGGGGTTACTGTAACGGCTGTAAATATTTGCCTCTGTTTCCTCAGCAAATGCAGCACGCATACTCTCCGCATCTTCAAAAGTAAAGCTACTGGTAAGATATATAGGAGCCGAATGTTCCTTCTGTAATGTTTTTGGTGCACGTATACGTATTGCCTGGGTTAATTTATCCAATTCTTCTGCCATGATTGTTTTTGTAGTAATATATCAGATTTATTGCGCAGGATATATGTAAACCTGCCATTTTAAACGGGCGCCTGCTTTTTCAAGCGTGGCAGCTACCGAACAGTATTTGTCAACGGATAGTTCAACCGCCTTATTGGCTTTATCCTCGTTAACATTGCCGTATAAGTGAAATTCGATGTTTATTTCTTGCCACAGCGAGGGTTCTTTGTTGGGTTCGCGGTCTCCGGATATAACCATGCGGTAATCCTGCACCTGCTGGCGCTGTTTGTTCAGTATGGTAATTACATCAATAGCTGAACAGCCGCCTAATCCCATCAACAGCATCTGCATAGGCCGCACGCCAAAGTTTTCGCCGCCGCTTTCAGGGCTGCTGTCCATGCGTACGGTGTGTCCGTTTTCATCGCTCGCCTCAAAGCCAAACTGGCCCGATACACGCTTTACTTCAATTGTTGCCATAGGGTATCAAAGCTGCTAAAATAAGGTTTTGCGTGGCAAAATGTGTATTCCTTTCTAACACTAACGTAAAAAGAAGTAATATTGAAGCATGGCATTAAATTACATCTGGGTCGGGTTTTTTATTATTGCTTTTGCAGTTGCCTTGTTTAAACTGGTGTTATTAGGACAAACGGATGCTTTCAGCTTGCTGGTTGATGGTCTGTTCAGTTCATCAAAATCTGCCGTGATGGATATTGCCTTGCCCCTTACCGGCGCTATGGCATTATGGCTGGGCATCATGAACATTGGTGAAAAAGCCGGCGCCATCAATTTTCTGTCGCGCATTGTGGGGCCATTTTTACATCGTCTGTTTCCCGAAGTTCCTAAAAATCATCCGGCTATTGGCCAGATGATGATGAACTTTTCGGCCAATTTATTAGGGCTGGACAATGCCGCCACTCCCCTTGGTTTAAAGGCCATGGGTAGTTTACAGGAATTGAACCCGAATAAGGAAACAGCCTCTAACGCTCAGATTATGTTCCTGGTGCTGCACACCTCCGGTTTACAGTTGCTGCCGGTAACTATTATAGCCCAACGGGCTATCCTGCATGCCAAAGATCCTACGGATGTATTTCTGCCCTGCATTATTGCTACTTATGTGGCTACAGTAGTGGGCATGCTGGCAGTAGCCATCCGTCAGAAAATCAACCTGTTTGACCGGGTGATACTGGCTTGGCTGGGCGGCCTTACAGCGTTCATTACGCTGGTGGTTTGGTATTTCACCAACTATTTAAATCATACACAAATCAGCCTGGTATCAGGTATTGTGAGTAACCTGCTGCTGTTCAGCATCCCGGTTATTTTTATTTTGGGCGGGTTGAGAAAGGGCATCAATATTTTTGAAGCGTTTATTGACGGCGCTAAAAGCGGGTTTGAAACCACCGTTAAAATTATTCCTTATCTGGTGGCCATGCTGGTTGCCATCAGTGTATTCCGGTCATGCGGCGCTTTGGATTACCTGAACAATGGTGTGCGCTGGCTGGTAGCCAAATGTAATCTGGACACGCATTTTGTAGACGCCCTGCCGGTGGCGTATATGAAGCCCCTGAGTGGCTCCGGCTCTAAAGCGATGATGATCAGCACGATGCAGACTTTCGGCCCGGATAGCTTTGCCGGGCGGCTCGGCAGTATTTTTAACGGCTCTGCCG